>CAYTDH010000513.1:0-3556 GCA_964436325.1 uncultured Tangfeifania sp. | reverse complement strand
CTAAGGGATTTTCCCGCGCGAAGACCCAATCATCGCGAGCGCAGTGAGTAAATGATACCAGAGTGAATTTTTATTATTGTATTTATTATGAGTGATTTATGAAAATTTGTCATGGGCACGACGACGAAGGAGAAATCTCGTTAAAAGTTTAGAGATTCCTCGTTGCCTGGAGCGATGCTGACGGTCCTGGACCAATCTGCGAAATCCGTTTAATCTGCTTAAATCGTGGTTCAGACTTTTTATGGGAAATGGTTTATTGGTTGAAGGGTTTAGTGGTATAGTCGTTTAGGGGGTTAGGGGGTGTTTTTTTTGCAATAAAGGTTTAATCGCACAGGATGTAGTTGTCGCGGCGGGGGTTGACCAGGAGTATGGGCAGGTTACCGGACTGACGGATGATTTTTCGTTCGGGCAGTCCGATGAGCAGGTCGGGCAGCGTAATGGTGGAGCTGCCAAGGAGGATAAAGAGATCGCCTCCTGAAGATTTTGCCAGATCGAGGGCTTCATATGCATTTCCCAGGCTCGAGCGCTGGCCTTTAAAGATTTTGTGCGGAATATGAAACTTTCGGAATAATTTTTTGGTGAGGAAAACATTTTTAGCGAGTTGTTTTTTTTCTTCCTGACCTTTGTCATCTTCTGCCACAGCAATAACTTCCGACTGGTTGAACCTTCCGAACCAGGAACACCATAAGGCGCTGTCGCTGTTTTCGGCGCGTAAATCGATGGGCATGACAATCTTTTTAAATGTTGATACTGATGCTTCCGGAGATACCAAAAGAAAGGGAACGGGACTCGCGGCTGCAGCTTTGGCGTATTTTCTGTACTGACCTGCCGGGACAATAATGAGGATGGTTTCGTAATCATCCGCCAGCCGCTCCGGAAGGTCTTCCACCGAACCGGAAAGAAGAAGCGAGGAGGTGGTCAGTGCCGGGAGTTCCTTCTTTAAGGGAGTGAGGTATTCCTGTAGTTTTTGCCGGTAAAGGGCCCGCTTTCTTTTGTCCCTCTTTTTATGGTGTACCACCAGACATAGCTCTTTCCTGAATATCACGGCTGTTTTGATGCCATTGAAGATGAGGATTTTATCGGCATCGGAAAGCGTTAACAGGACACTAATCTTCTGTAATGCAGGCTTGCTCATAAAAGAAATTTGGGTAAAGATAACAAATATGAAATTGTCAAATTGTCAAATTGTCAAATTGTGAAATTGTGAAATTGTGAAATTGTGAAATTGAGAAATTGTAAAATTGTTTAATGATTGAATGTAAAGACGCAATGCATTGCGTCTCTGTTGATATTATCCAATATCCTCCCCAAAAATATTGCATTTGATTTTTGCCACTGGTTGTTTTCCGGGAAGGTGAAATTTTGGCCGCAAGTCAGGTGAAGAATATCAGGAGTAATGAGCTGAGAATTGTCTATTTTTACGCAAAATTTTACGAATTCATGATAAACGAACAACTGCTTCGCCCGAAAAGTATTGCCATCATTGGTGCTTCCACGAATACGGCTAAGCCAGGGGGTAAGATTGTAAAGAACCTTCTTGACCATGGTTTTTCTGGTCCTGTTTATGGTGTTAATCCTAAAGCTCCGGAAATTGAGGGAATCCGGACATTTCAAAAGACAGAAGATTTACCGGAGACGGATTTGGCCATTCTGGCTATTCCCGCTGCGTTATGTTTGGAGGCTGTGGAGGTTTTGGCCACCCGGAAATCGACCCGGGCGTTTATTATTATTTCGGCAGGTTTTGGGGAGACAAGTTCTGAAGGAAAGAAGCTGGAGCAGGAGATTGCCCGTGTTGTAGATGAACACGGTGGCTGTTTGATTGGTCCCAATTGCATTGGTGTGATGACTCCCTGGCATGCCAGTGTGTTTACCACGCCGGTTCCGAAGCTTACTGCTGAAGGGTGCGATTTTATCTCCGGGTCGGGTGCTACAGCGGTGTTTATCATGGAATCGGGCATTCCCAAGGGGCTTCGTTTTTCTCATGTTTTCTCGGTAGGCAACAGTGCCCAGACAGGTGTTGAAGATGTTTTGGCCTACATGGACGAGACTTTTGAGCCGGGTGTCAGCTCACGGGTGAAATTGCTGTACATGGAAACCATCTCTAATCCTGACAAATTGCTTTCTCATGCCTCCTCACTCATCCGGAAAGGATGCAAAATTGCGGCCATTAAAGCCGGCAGCTCGGGAGCTGGCAGCCGGGCCGCCTCATCGCACACCGGAGCCCTTACCAATTCCGATGCTGCGGTAGAGGCGCTGTTCCGGAAAGCGGGAATTGTCAGGTGTTATGGTCGTGAGGAACTGACCACCGTGGCGAATGTGTTCATGAGCAAAGAGTTAAAGGGCGACAAACTCGCTATCATCACACATGCCGGCGGGCCGGGAGTCATGCTCACCGATGCCCTCGAAGATGGTGGATTGCAGATTCCGCGGCTTCCTGATACCCCTGCCCGGGAGGCGCTCCGGAACAAGCTGTTTCCCGGCTCGTCGGTAGAGAACCCGATTGATTTTCTGGCCACCGGCACGGCCGGGCAATTGGGCGAAATTGTGGATGCCTGCGAGCATGATTTCGATGTGGACGGAATGGCGGTGATATTTGGCAGTCCGGGGCTGTTTCCCATCCGTGATGTGTATGAGGTGCTGGACCGGAAAATGCGCACCTGCCGGAAACCGGTGTATCCGATATTGCCCTCCATTATTAACGTAAAAGAAGATGTTTCCTATTTTCTATCCCACGGGAATGTGAATTTTCCGGATGAGGTGCTGCTGGGTCGTGCGCTCACCAAAGTGATCAATACTCCCTCTCCGGCTTCTCAGGAAATTTTCATGGAAGGGATTGATGTAAAAGCTATCAGGGGTATCATTGAAGAAGCCAGGGAAGGATACCAGCCTCCGGAGGTGATTCATCGTTTGTTCGATGCAGTGGGAATTCCGAGGGTGAAAGAAAGTGTTGTCCAAAGCGAGACGGAAGCCGTTCTTGCGGCCATGAGCATTGGTTTCCCGGTGGTTATGAAGGTTGTTGGACCTGTTCATAAAACCGATGTGGGGGGCGTTGTTTTGAATGTGCGGAATGTGGATGCTGTGCGGAAAGAGTTTCATCATCTCCGTGAAATCAAAGGAGCCGAAGGGGTTATGGTGGCCCAGATGGCATCGGGTACTGAGCTGTTTCTCGGGGCTTCTTATGAGCCTGAATTTGGACATGTTGTTCTCTGCGGGCTGGGAGGCATCTACGTTGAGTTGCTGAAAGATGTTTCTTCGGGACTGGCTCCCCTTTCGCATCAGGAAGCCCTTTCGATGATAAAACAATTGAAAGCTTATCCCCTTTTTCAGGGTTACCGAAAGCAGGAAGGGGTGCATATTGAGGCGTTTGCTGACATTATGGTGCGGCTTTCTGGTTTGCTGCGTTTTGCCACAGAGATAAAAGAACTCGATATTAATCCGCTGCTTGGAAATGAGCGGGAGGTTCTTGCCGTTGATGCAAGAGTGAGGGTGGAGAAGGGGTGAGGAGGTTGGTGTTGCTTGTTACTTGTTGCTTGTTGCTTGTTGCTTGTTGCTTGTT
>CAYTDH010000512.1:0-3570 GCA_964436325.1 uncultured Tangfeifania sp. | reverse complement strand
GTTAGGGCCAATTTCAAGAAAAAAACATTCATTGAAATTGTACCTATTTAGATACTTTTCTATCTTTGTTGTATGCCTACAATTGACCGATTTGACGGAATTAAAATAAATGTTTACAACGGTGACCATAGGCCGCCTCATATTCATGCAGCTTACAATGAATATGAAGCTTTATTGACCATTGAAACATTTGAAATTTATGCCGGAGATCTTCCATCAAAACAAATGAAAAAAGCAATGGACTGGTTGGCTGGGAACACTGACTGGGCTTTAGAAGTGTTTTATGAACTTAACCCGAAATTGAGATGAGAAAAACGATAAAAATTCCAAGAATACTGAAAATTAACAAGATCGAAAACCATTCAGTTAATGTTACTTTTAACAATGGAGAGTCAAGAATAATTGACTTTAGAAAAGTTTTGAAAAGCTTAAGAGTTGATGAAAACTCACCAGCATTCATTCTATACGACAACAATGAGTTGAAAAAGGCCGAATTAAAGAATCACACGCTTTCATTCGACAATGTTGAACAGTACATCACGGGGAGAAATGGAAAAAAGGAAAAAGTTCCATTTGAAATTGGAGCAGATGTTTTATTAAAGTATAGCCTTCCTGAAAAGTCTGAAATCATGTTTAGACTTGGACGACTTATCAGAGATGCAAGAAGAAAAGCAGGTCTGACACAACAGGAACTTGCAATCCTGAGTGGTACCTCAAGATCTTATATCTCGAGAATTGAAAATGACAGATCAGACGTTGAATTGGCAACTCTGAAAAAAATAATAGAAGTAGGCCTTGGACGGCGATTAGAAATAAAAATAAAATAACTGGCGCTAATTGTGCAAATTTCATCCCGGTTATGATAGTTAATTCATGTATTTTATATCGCTAAATATTTTGTACTACGTTGAAAATAAATCAAAAATGCAACCAGGAAGGATAAACTGTACAAATTTTTCGAATTGAAATACGAAAGGCATTTCAATGCTTTCAGTTTAAAAAATTTTGTTTAGGTTTGGGTTACAAACACGCAATATACATAATTCAGGCAATGTGGCTATTTAAACCTTTGTGCATTATGCAGGTTCGTAACGGTTTGGTAGGTCCGAGTTTTGAAATCCCGTCCATACATATTGCTAACTGTTAAATGCAAGGTAAAAAAGGAAATAAACGAACTAAAGATTGATAAAATAAACTCAAAACACACCAATTAAAAAATCTCAAATAATGAAAGCATTAGAACAGTTAGAAAGGTTAAAAACAATGAATAAATTGATTAAAGAAGAAACCACAGGCAAGCCTGAAAATTTTGCGGCGCAAATTGGAATTAGTCCGAGTCATTTATACCGTTGCATTGATGAAATCAAAGAACTTGGCGCTCCAATTCATTACAGTCGGATGCGTGAAACATATTTTTATGAATTTGAATTTGATTTGAGAGTATCATATTCCATTGAATTAATATCAAAAGAAACGGCAAAAAAAATTGCAGGTGGTTTTTTTGGGTTAAAAAATACTTCACTACTTTTTTTTGAGAGTGGGCAAAGATATTTTAGTACCCGGGTTTTTAACCCCTAAAATTTTTTTCACACATTTAAAATTGATTAATTATGAAAGAAACATTAGATTTGAAATTGCCCGGAGTTATGGAACTGGGTATGGAGGAACTCAAAAAAGTTGATGGCGGATGGGTATGGCCCGTTGTTAAATGGGTTTTGTTAGGAATTGCCTGGGAAACAATTAATAACCCAAAGGAAGCTGCTGAAAGTTTTAAAGAAGGCTTGTTGGCAAAATGAAATTATAAACATTAAAATGGAGAATTATGACAAAAAGAAATAGAGTTTTCACACTTGAAAAGAATGAATTATTAAATATCTATGGTGGAGGATGGATATCGGAAGCTTTTTGGTATTGTGTTGGTTATTGGGTAGGGCAGCAAAAAAGAATGGCAGACTCACCAACTGGAAAATTGCACCCTGCAATGTAAATATAGCCTATAAGTAATATCAATTAATTGGGCTGATTCTTTCGCAATCAGCCCAATATTTTTCAAAATTCACTTAACTTTATGAATTACAATGCTAACAATAGAAGGGTATTTATCTACATAGGTATTCTATTCGGGATTATTGCATTAATTTTGCTTCTTTTTTACCGACCTTATATATATCAAAACAACATCAACGATTTTTATTTTGCAGATACTCTCGGAAGTTTGTTTTGTGTGCCGACAACAGTTTTCCTTAGTTATGGTATTCATAAGAAATTTAATTTTCTTAAGTTGTTAATTGTTAATGTTCTATTTTGGATTATATATGAAGTTCCGACATCTATAACACAAGGAGTGATTGACAGGAATGATTACGTGGCCATAATTATTGGGGGGCTGTTTTCTTTATTGTTTTTTTATGTGTTAAATTATTTCAATAATAGGAATTCGAAGCATTTTTACGGTAAAAAAATATGACGCAGCCTGTTTTAACTATATCTATGACAATCTGAAATACCCAGAATGGAGAAAAATGGATGAATAGTTCAGTTTAGAAGGGGAGTAGAGGAACGATTGATTGGAAAGAAAAATGGTTTTCCAAAGTTTTAGAGGATAAGTCCATTTCTTATGGTATTATCCAACCTGGTCCTTATGTTCGAAAAAGAGTGAATTCCCATTGCAAAAGCCCAAACCATTAAGAATGGCAAAATTTCAAAATAAATACCGGATACCATCCTCCCGATTGCAAAATTGGGATTACGGACAAAATGCAGCCTATTTTGTGACCATTTGTACCCGCGGAAGGGAATGTTTTTTTGGGGATATATCCAATGGGGTAATGGCATTATCCGAAATCGGTAAAATCGTAAATGCTGAATGGTTGAAAACATTTGAAATACGACCGGATATGAATTTATGGATGGGTGAATTTGTTGTAATGCCTAATCATTTTCACGCCATTATTGGAATTGGGGTAAATCAATACAATTTGCACCGTCGTCGTAGAGACGCAATGCATTGCGTCTCTACGACCAACCAATTTGGCCCCCAATCTAAAAATTTGGCATCCATTATCCGTGGATTTAAAATTGGTGTAACCAGGAATGCCCGTCCAATCAATCCAGGTTTTGCATGGCAACCCCGTTTTCACGACCATATTATCCGAAATCAGAAATCATATCAAAACATATCGGAATATATCATCAACAACCCGTTGAAATGGGATGCTGATAAATTAAATCCCGGAAAAAAACAGGGCTATAGCACAGGAAGAAATTTTGTTGATTATTTTCCATACCACAAGCGAAAGGTTTTTTAACTGTACCATGACCGGGCAAAAAATCAATATGCCAAAGTAAAGCGCGACCAGGCGGATGAGTTAAAAAAATCGATTGAATATGACGACAAAGGAAACCGGACGGGCTGGGTGGTAAAGCTGATGAATGTGGGGCAGCGTAATATTGAGCATGAGACGGAATATGATTTGATGATAATACTGATGAATGACACCAACCGGCGATTGCCCCGGTTGTTGATTGATGCTTTTAAGTATTTGATTTGTCGTAAGGAGTGGATTGCAT
>CAYTDH010000511.1:0-3572 GCA_964436325.1 uncultured Tangfeifania sp. | reverse complement strand
GTACGTACGGGTCTCGCCCGCCTGACCGGCCGGGCAGGTTTACAGCGGTTCGCATAGCATCAATACCATGCTACAGTCACCTGTTTTGGATTAACAAGGTCCACCCGTCAATCCAGTGGTCCTCCCCAAAAGCACCTTTAAAATCGACTATCTGAAACCATTCTGCGGGATAGCCGGCTAAATCTCCTTCCAGTTCCCGGGCAGGGAGACAGGAGTTATCCCCGGGCATTTGAATCCTTTTTCTGCCCGAATCCCCAAAAGGGCAATAGCAAAAAAAAAGACAGGAGTGCAATCCATCGTAAAAAATTATTCATTGACACAAAAAAATTCTTGTGCGAAAGTATCAACTCCGCGGCAAACAAAGATTAAAAACTTTTAATTTTTTTTTAATGGTTTTGTAATATTTTTCGTTTCCCTTTACTTTATAAATGGGAATATTAAGGGAAAGTCAAGTCATTGTTAAATGAAATTCAACAAAATGCGTATTTCTTTAAAGTTTCTTAATTGAATATTAATTCTTTTTTAAAACGGGAATGATGATGGCAGCCAAGCCCATTTCGTGTAAATTTGTATAAATAAACAACTACCCACAATAATGAAAGAACAATTCAAAATACTTATCGTCGATGATGAAAAAGATTTGTGTGAAATTCTTCAGTTCAATCTCGAAAGTGAAGGGTTCATCATTGATACAGCTTACTCCGGGGAGGAAGCATTGAAAAAACCGGTTCAGGAGTTTGATTTGATTTTACTCGACGTCATGATGGGTGGAATATCCGGATTCAAGGTGGCCAATATCCTCCGGAAAGAAAAGAAACTCACTGTTCCCATTATATTCCTTACCGCAAAGGGGGAAGAAAATGATATCCTGACAGGTTTTAATGTAGGTGGCGATGATTACATCCCCAAACCTTTCTCCATTAAAGAGGTAATTGCCCGGGTTAAGGCCATATTGAGAAGGGGAAGGAAGCAGGAAGACGAAAACAACCAAATGATTTACAGAGAATTAAAGGTAGATTCTTTGAAAAAGGAGATTTATCTGTCGGGTGAAAATATTAACCTTACACGAAAAGAATTCGAAATTCTCTCCCTTTTGATGAAAAATACCGGACAATTCATAAGCAGGGAAGAAATCCTCAAGCGTGTTTGGAAAGACGATGTGATTGTCACCGAACGAAATGTGGATGTCAACATCGCCCGTTTACGAAAGAAAATCGGGGAATATGGGAAAAACATCAAAGGAAAATCGGGTTACGGATATTGTTTTCGTGAAAATTAGGTAAACCCCAGAAATTGTGTTCAAAAAATCATTCCGCGGCGAAATATTCTTTTACTATTTTATTGTTTTTTTTCTCTTTACCGGAGCCAATCTCACGTTTCAATATCAAAGAGAAAAAAAGTACCGGACTTTACAGCTTGAAAATACACTTGATAACATTACCGAGATTACACACCGTTTTATTGAACAAAACGACCTGATCGAGGATCATCACATCCAGCGCATCCATGAATTAACCAACATTCTTCCACAGCCTCATACGCGAATCACCATCATCGATAAAACGGGGGAGGTCCTATACGACAGTACGGTGCCCGAATATAAAGAGATGGAAAACCACCTTCACCGTCCGGAAATCGAAAAAGCTCTGCGCCACCGGACAGGTTCCAATATCCGCCTTTCGGAAACCACCAACCAGGAATACTATTACTATGCCCGGAGATATTCGGGCTATTTTGTAAGAACTGCTTTGGTATACAATCTTCAAATCAGAAACTTCCTGAAAGCCGAAAGTGCTTTTATCTTTTTTATTATTTCCATTTTTGCGATTATTGGCATCCTTCTTTATTTTGTCACAGGACGCATTTCTGAATCCATCACCAAATTGAAAGATTTTTCCATAAGGGCCGGAAGAAACGAACGCATTGAACCGGCCACATCATTCCCTGAAAATGAACTCGGCATTATCAGCAGCCAAATTATTCGAATCTACAATAACCTGAAGAAAACAAAAGATGAATTATCCAACGAAAAGGAGAAATTATTCAACCACCTCAATGCCTTAAACGAAGGCATTGCTTTCTTCTCTCCCCAAAAAAAGAAAGCATTATCAAACAGCCATTTTATCCAATTCATCAATATCCTTTCCCGGAAAACCATCCAGTCGCCCGAGGAAATCTTCCACCGAAAAGAATTTACCAGACTAAATCAATTCCTTGAACAATACCTCGGGGGGCAAATCCCCATTAATCCCAATTCTTTGCCGCATCTCGAATACGTCATTTCCAGTGGTGAAAAATATTTTAAAATTCAAAGCATCCTCTTTATCGACCACAGTTTTGAAGTCATGATTACCGACATCACCAAGCTGGAGAAAAGAAGACGGATGAAACAACAACTCACTTCCAACATTGCCCACGAACTCAAAACACCCCTGGCATCCATCAAGGGATACCTGGAAACCATGCTCCAGAATGGCCCACTTCCCGGAGACAAACAGCAATACTTCCTTCACAAAACTTTTGGACAGGCCAAAAGGCTGACCGACCTGATTAATGATATTTCGCTCCTGAACAATATCGAAGATGCCGGCGAACTTTTTCCCTTTAAGCCCATTGATATTCTTAAAATTGTGGAAGAGGTGTATGAAAATTTCGCCAATCGCATGAAAGCCAATAACATAAAATTCATACACCATATAAAAAAGGGAACCGTTATCCTTGGCAACGATGCCTTGTTGTTCTCCATATTTCAGAACCTGGTGGAAAATTCCATCAATTATGCCGGAGAAGGAATAAAAATAAAAATAGACGTTTACCATGAAGATGAAAAATACTATTTCCTCTCCTACTCCGATACTGGGGCAGGAATTCCGCAGAAACACCTGACCCGGATATTCGAACGGTTTTACCGGGTAGACCATGGCCGCACCCGTGAAACAGGGGGAACCGGACTTGGACTGGCTATCGTTAAAAATGCCGTCCAACTGCATAAGGGAGACATCTCCGTCAGAAACAGCCCGGGTGGAGGAATCGAATTTCTATTCTCCCTTTCCAAAAATTAAGTTCTTTACCATCGGCGTCGCTGCCCATGAGAGAGGTGGTTGGTGTTTGATGTTTGTTACTGGTTGCTTGTTGCTTGTTGCTTGTTTCGGATTTGGATGTATTTTGTGTCGCTTCGCTCGGGGAGGAGGAGGAGTTGTCGTGGTTGTTGTTGTTGTCATGGTTGGTGGTGCGGGTGATATAGGATTCGCTTCGCTTGGTTGAGCTAAGGGTTTTTTGGGGTTTCTCAATTTTTCAATTTGTCAATTTACCCATTTGCCTTCAGGCAAATCCATCATAATTTAATCATACTCTTCGGCTTCCAAACTTCCCCTTCAAATCATACACTTCATAATCATCTGCGTCTCAAACTCTCAATTCAAAAATAATCTCCCGGGCAAAGCGACTCCTCCCCTGCCGCATTCCTCAACAATTTCACAATTTGTCAATTTATCAATTTCCCAACATCCCCCTTAACAATTTAGAAACCTTGCCATTTAACAAATCGATCCCAAAAAAAGTAAATCAGAACC
>CAYTDH010000510.1:0-3594 GCA_964436325.1 uncultured Tangfeifania sp. | reverse complement strand
TTTCTCCTCCTTCGTCGTCGAAATGACACTAAAGTACGATTTTCTTACTAGATTCATTATTAATCACTTATAAAAACCTGTCATTGACTGGGAAGCGTAGCGACGAGGAATCCCCGTATATTTGCACAGAATACTTTTTCCCCAATCTGCAAGGGAAAGAGGACCTTTGTTTTTTCCTATCCACTCCGGAATGCGTTATCCGGCAGGAACCTCTTCAGTACCTTTTAATGAATCACTATTGTTGAGGGGTGCCGGGGTTTCCGGAACATCCGCCGGTTTCCCGGGCACAGCCGGTGTGATCTGTTGGGTTTTCATGGTATCAACACGGGTGGCCTGAGGGGTCAGGTCAATGGTACTGCTCACTTTCAATCCCAGAATAAAAAAGATAGAGGACGCAAGAATCACTGTTTTCATGCCATTTAAAATTTTATGATCACCGCAATATAGAAAATTGAGTTCTTCCGGTTAAAAAAAATCTGTAAACAACCTCACTTTTAAGGCAAACACCCCTTCCCTGCCGATTAGATGATTCCTTATGAAGTTTCGAACTTTAAAATATTTAGTGTTTCTGGGTGCGATCGTCTATGACCACCAGACGGTATTTATGCCCTCCCATAACGACCCGGTGGGCATCGATATGCAGATGCTTGGTTACAACTTTATTGTGAATGTAAAAATCACGGATGAGCACCAGTTCCGAAAGATTGGATCCCGACAGCAATTCACGCATCTGGCAAATCTTACAAAAGTTACCTTCCGGTCCGATAATCTTTCCACGCTGCGTACATCCCATAATTTCACAAAATTCATGCCCCAGGATATCTCCTTTATCACTTTTCGTAAGTCGTTGAAAGGCCTTATTAAAATACTTTACTTTAAAATGATGATCAGTAAGAAAAATGGCCTGTGGATGATGTTCAATCAATTGGTTCAGCAGACCATTGGCTTCATCTATACGTTCGAATTCTAGTCGCATGGCTAACAATTTTAATGGTTAGAAACGATTGCAAACGGATGTTCGTTTCATACAACCCAAAGTACTAATTAAAGTTTAAATTATCAATGAAACATGTTTTAGAATGTAAAAATGCACATTTTTTTGAATTATCAGCGAAAAAGTTTTTGAATCAAATCCTGTCTTCCTGCCGATTTCAATTCTTTCAAAATGGCTTTACGGTATTCGCGCTTGTACCAGAAAAAAAATTTACGCTGCTCTTTTTTTGCGTGCGGGCTCCGGGCGGTGAAAACTTTCTCCATGGTGTAAGGATGGTAACCCGAATAATAGATGACGGTTGCCAGGGTCATGGGTGTGGGGGTAAAATCCTGAACCTGTTCCAGTTTAAAGTTCATCTCTTTGGTTTTAACAGCCAGCTCCGCCATATCTTCGGGCCGGCTTCCGGGGTGACTGGAGATAAAATAGGGAATTAACTGTTGGTTCAGATGCTCTTCCTCATTGATGCGGTTAAATTCTTTGTTAAGCAGTTCGAAAAGCGAAAAAGAGGGTTTTCGCATCCATTTCAGCACTTCATCCGAGGTATGCTCAGGAGCCACCTTCAGCCGTCCCGAAACGTGGTGCCTGATGACCTCACGAAGGTATTTCCGGTTCTCCTGATTGGTTTCTTTGTTCCCTGTATCCCGGAAAATCAAATCGTACCGGATGCCACTCCCAATGAATGCTTTTTTGACCTTTGGATTATTTCGCACCCTGGAATACAGCTCAAGCATGGGTTTATGACTGGTATCCAGATTTTTGCAGACCGACGGAAAAATGCAGGATGGCCTTTTGCATTTTTGGCATATCTCTTCGTGGATGCCTTTCATTTGGTACATATTTGCTGAAGGACCTCCCAGGTCGGAAATGTACCCTTTAAAACCGGGCATCCGGGTCACCTCATCTACCTCCTTTAAGACCGAAGCTTCTGAGCGGCTTGCGATAAATTTACCCTGATGGGCCGAAATGGTGCAAAAGGTACATCCGCCAAAACATCCGCGGTGTATGTTAATCGAATATTTGATCATCTCATAAGCCGGTATCGGGGGCTTTTTCCGGTAGCGGGGATGAGGAAGGCGAGTGTAAGGCAAATCATACCACCGGTCAATCTCCTGCTGTTCGGGAACAGGCCAGGGTGGATTGACAACCACCTGCCGGTTTCCGATACGCTGGACCAGCTTTTTGGCCTGCATCTTATTGGCCTCTTCTTCGATGTGCATGAAGTTCCGGGCAAACTTCTTTTTATCGGCCAGGCATGCTTCATGGGACGCCAGCTCATAAGTGTTCCATTCGTTTTTGGTGGCATAATCCCTGTCGGTATCCACCAAAAAAGCGGTTTGGGGTATGGTGGTTAAATTTTCCAGGGGCACGCCCCGTTTCATCAAACGTACCAGTTCAACCATCGATTTTTCACCCATACCGTAAAAAAGAAGGTCGGCATTTGAATCATTAAGAATGGAGGGCATCAAACGGTCGGACCAGTAATCGTAGTGGGTCAGCCGCCGCAGCGATGCTTCTATGCCCCCAATGACAAGCGGGATGTCGGGAAATAACCGTTTGAGGATGGCCGAATAGGTGAGGGTAGCATAGTCGGGCCGTTTACCCGGTTCTCCGCCGGGCGTGTAGGCATCATCCGAACGTTTTCGCTTGCCGGCAGTGTAATGGTTCACCATGGAATCCATGTTCCCGGCAGTCACCGCAAAAAAGAACCGCGGAGTCCCCAACTTTTTAAAATCCCTTAAATCATCCTGCCAGTTGGGCTGGGGAACAACAGCCACTTTCAATCCTTCAGCTTCCAGGATTCTCCCCATAACGGCAGCTCCAAAGGAGGGATGATCGATGTAGGCATCTCCCGAAAAGAGAATAACATCGGGCTGTTCCCATCCGCATTGGTTCATCTCCTTTTTCGAGGTGGGCAGCCAGGTCATGTTATGTTGGTATGATTCCCTCATCCTAAATTTTTTCAAGAATAACAAATAAATTCTGATTATTCCCTCTTCTGCAACTGTTCTTTTGCATAATTTTGAGCACATCCCCCAAAAAGGGGGATGCTGGTAGGTTGGGCAATCCCGATAAACGGGCGAATTCCCGCATTTCTGCCATACTCCAAAGAAAATCCCCGGAGGTAATGGCCGTAGACCTGCTTTTTTGTAACTTAAAGAAGGTAAATTTTGAACATTAAAGGGTAATAATATGAATTTCTTCAGACTCCGGGATTTTATGAAACATCCCCCTTCCCTTGCCTCTTTCGGAGGGCAATACTTTGCGAAATTCTTATTGAACATGCTGAAGTTTAACCAACTCAACAAAAGGTATGGATACATCGCCACCAAAACGGGAATTGACTTCATCAATGAAATAATCCGAATCCTTGAACTTAACATCGAATTGGATAAAAATGAAATTCAAAGAGTTCCTGCAACGGGACCGGTCGTCATCATTGCTAACCATCCCCTCGGCGGACTCGATGGCTTGCTTCTCATCAAATATATATCAGAAGTCCGGCCCGATGTGAAAGTGACCGGGAACTTCTTACTTCAAAAGATTGATCCCGTATCGGAATATTTCATCAGCAATAATCCCTTTGAAAGGGCCATCAGAAG
>CAYTDH010000509.1:0-3600 GCA_964436325.1 uncultured Tangfeifania sp. | reverse complement strand
CTCGCTAAGACGCGGAGAAAGACAGGAATTCGTAATTCGTAATTCGTAATTCGTAATTATATTCGTTTTGCCTGAGGGAATGAATTGATGCGAACAGCCAGGGATTTTGATTATTCCATTATGTTCAGCCAACAGACCCCGGAGGGGGCACATGTTTGTAGAAAGACAAAGAAAAAAAGATTATTTCCCCGGGGCAAATAGGCTTGACCACGAATTGCACAAAAAAACACGAATGACGAATTACCAATGCCAGCTTTTTACAGTGATCAGCGCAGTCCGGATGGCTCTCACGATACGAATCGTGTTTTGTTTTACAGCTTCCATACTTCGTTGATTTTCTTTTTCATTAAAGTGGTAACGCTTTAAACCGGAAAATGGTACCGTTTTTAACCGGCACCGAAATTCTGTCATCGCTGTTAATCACCAACATTGGATTTATCCTGATTAACTCTTGCTGGCTTATGGAATAAAGGTTAGAAATTTAATAGATAGTTTGTAAAATGTACATTTTGAATTACTCACAATGTATTCCAAATATCTATCGTTAATGCAAAATACAACAAAGAATGATAACTAAAACAAAAGCAAGTTTCCGTTCACCGAAAACGGAATCCTGTTTCTCGAAAAAACGGTAAGTACTTACCAACGAAAAAAATCTGCAGAATGAAAAAACTATCATTAAAAAACCTGTTGTCGACTTTTGAAAAACAAACGAAAAAATGAATCCATCCTGATTCATTTTTCCTCCAGACACCATAAACAAAGAATTATACTTATTGCACACGAAGCACCCTTTGTAGGCATTCCAGTTTAATCAAACAATGCCGGCCGAACTTCCATGAACGAAGAGTGGAAGAGGTCTGCCTTGACCCTGGCCCGCAAAAAAGTACTCCCCGAACAAATTCTAATTGATGTCAGCGAATGGTACCGCAACAACACACTAAGCATCAGCAATATTGAAAAGAATTAATCATGAAAGAAAAAATCAATGAATTACGCAACGAAATCAACCGGCACAACCAGCTATATTACGCCGGCAAAGAAGAAATCCCCAACCACCAGTTCGATGCCATGTTCCGAAAGCTCCAGGAACTGGAAGCACAATATCCCGAATATTTCGACCCAAACTCCCCAACACAACGCGTCGGCTCCGAAAGGATTAATACATTCCCAAAAGCAAAACACAGCGCCCCGGTATTGTCAATCCGGACCATCAAAACTTTTGATGAAATAAACGAAAAACTAAGGGAACATGGTAGGCTGATAACAGAAACAAAATACGATGGCATTTGCGCATCAGCCACATACGAAAACGGAAACCTTAAGAAGGTCCTTTCAAGGGGAAATGGTTTCGAGGGGGCCATCATCACCGACAACAACGCCCGCACAATTATAAGCCTTCCATTTTTTATTAACCATAAAGGGAAAATTGAAATCCACGGCGAAATCCTGACGACCAAGAGGGATTTTCACCAATTAAAAGAACAATATCCAAATCCACAGGCAGCAGCAGCGGCCATAATGCGTTTCAAGAAATCATCCGATGTGGCCAAACACAAACTCCACTTCATTGCGCATGGAATAGGCGACAGCGAAGACCAGAATATGGCTCTCATCCGGAAAAAACTGAAACACCTGGGCTTTAAAATCCCCGAAGGAATGGAGATAAAAACATTAATCCAGGCTAAAAAAGCAAAAGAGGCACTTATTGACCATAAACTGTACCCTGCCGATGGAATTGTGTTCAAAGTAATAGACCCCAAAGAAAAAACAAAGCTCGGACACAACCGCCGCTATTTCAACTGGGCTTGGGCATGGAAACCAACTCCTGTTATCACCGCAAGGGTTATCGGCATCCACTGGAACGTTTCCCACAAAGGGAACCTCACCCCGGTCGCCTTGTTCGAAGAACCGATTCAATCCAACGGCAACAAGGTTGTAAAAGCGTCCCTTCATAACCTGGATAAAATCCTGCAACTCGGCCTCACCAGCAACGCCCTGGTAAACGTCAAATTCACCGGAAATGTGCCACTAATTACAAACGTAATCGAAAAAGAAGGAGAATTCATACCTCCCACACATTGCCCCGAATGCGGTAAGCCGCTTTCAACATCCGGAAAATTCATCCGGTGCAAAAACACTTTTAAGTGCCCGGCACAAAAAGGGGACCCGTTCGAAAAAATAAAAACCTACCAGAACATCGACCGCACCGATGGGAACTGGGGAATTGAACACGCAATATTCGCAGGCAACAAACTGGGACTTCACGTCTCTCGCCGGACAAAAGGAAGCCCTTTTTTGCGCATCCAGTACAATTCACTCAATCAACTGGCCGACTTCTATTATACAATCGCAGCAGAAAAACTTTAAAAAGCAACCAATGCAATGGAAACAAAATCTTTTATTTTCGACCCCAAACGCTACAACACAAGCTACATCGAGCTTACCGAACTACTATGCGACTATCCTGTCGATATCTTTGAAATGCCTGATGGGAAGATTAAGCTCTCACTCATAGCCAACCGCCACCAGGAATCCATCGCATACATCTTTACTTTACTGGGAAGCCATTACAAACAGCCGCTAAGGCGAATTAAAAAAGAATACCCCGGCAAACAAACCCGCAAACTCTCAAAAGCTGAATCATTTGTCCGGTACAAAGTTATCTCCAAAATCAACGTAATACTCCTAATGGCAGCAATCGTTGCACTAATCTACATATTCAGTTCAATCGTTTAAAAATCTATCGTCATGAAAAAATTTCTTCAACTATCCATCATTCTCGTACTTTCATTTTTGGTAATCCAGCTCCTCGAAGCTAACGCCAAAATACTTTGGAAAATCAACCAGGTTAACTTCAACAACTTTTTTGATGTCGCCCTCAGTTTGGTCAAGGCTTTCGGGTACAGCCTGGCAACAGTGGTCATTGTTATCTATTACCGAAGTTACTTCATCCGGACGCTTTTTATCGCCATCGACATGTTGGTGGTGTATACCTATTACCATTTCAACAACGAAGGATGGTGGCTTCTGGCAAGCTATGCTTATCCTATTTACACCGGCCTGATATTCGGGTTTATAGGTCATATGGCATTCGAGCGATGGAAAGTAGCAGACGACACCAAAGAACTTCAAAGAGAACTCGAAAAAAGGAAAATACAAGACGAAATCATGAACCTCAAACGAAAAGGCGGCAAGGGCCAACGATGGGACCAAAAACCCGAACTCGTGGAGAAAATTGCAGAGCTTGAAACTAAGCTTAAGATACTATCTGGGAATGGGATTGATATTTGATTTATGGACGGAAGCCAAAAAACAACGATTGGCGGTATGTTACCAACTGGCCGTTCTTTTTTCTGTCTATATTTCACTAAGTTTAATTCATTTTTGCTGCAATTTTTTCAATCGGTGCGATAGAGTGGGATAGGCTGAAAGGCTCTTTGGGAATTTTTTTGGAATGTGGGCAAGCCTTGCGGGAATGCCAAATGTGCCTGAAAGCGAAGGGACGGTGTGTGCTGGATTATCATTTCATTAACTTTTTTAAATCCTCTTCTTCTTTTCCCTGCTCTATCAAGTAGCACTCAACTTTATCATTGACGA
>CAYTDH010000508.1:0-3602 GCA_964436325.1 uncultured Tangfeifania sp. | reverse complement strand
GTTTTGCCGGAATCTCAACATCAGTAGTTGGATAAATCAATTGAATGACTTTTGCATCGTCTAAATTCCGGAATGCTTCTCCTACCTCCCTTGAGCGATAATTCGAGCGACCAAAATTTTGAAATTTTACCCGTTGGTCGATGTATAAGTGTGCAACTGTCATGATATGTTTTATCACCTTACGTTCTGTTTCGTTCCTGGCGTATTTTTCCACATCATTTCTATACGTTTCCCATATACTTTCATATATTGGCGGAAGCTCGGTTAAACTCTCGTTTTTTAGGTATCCTGCTACTACTTCGGGCATTCCTCCTGTAATGACGTATATTTTGTACAATCTGGCTGTTTTTATCTTGCTTTTTTGAGATGAACAGTCAGATTTTTCTTCTGGGGGCCCTTTAAAGATGAGGTTAATAAGGAAAAAAAATCGATTTTTATTTTAAATCTGAAAAAGTAGAATTAAATTGGTATTTCAATGTTAAAAAAGATAACATATTTTTTATTGCTTTCCTTACTATTTTGGCAATGCAATAACATACAGGGAATAAACAGTCCGGAAGAAAGGGAAAAACTGGAACAAGGTTTCCGAAATCCACCCGATGCTGCCCGGACATGGGTTTACTGGTTCTGGATCAATGGGAATATTTCCAAAGAAGGCATCACCGCAGATCTTGAAGCAATGAAAGAAGTGGGTATAGGAGGCGTGCTATGGATGGAGGTAAGTGGTCCATGGTGAGAAGATTATGCCTCAGTCCCCAATATGCCTTTATTTCAATGATTTACATTGAAGTGAATATTTTGGTTCACCGTTTTGTTCACAAAGAATGAAAGAACGAAATTATGATGCAAAGTTAATGATTTTTGAAGAGTTATTGAAATAAATCAATTGATCTCAATAATATATCATGCATGACTTTCCCAATTCACTACCAAATAAATATGACCAATTTTAAAAGATAAAAGTTGTGCAATCTAATTTCTAAATCCAGGCAATGGAATTGCAACAAAAAATTGGATTTGTTTTTCTTTCCATGTTATCTTTCTTTTGTATCTCATAAATTTATACTTTTGAATTTGATAAGATGAGAATAAACGTCAATCCAATTCTTTGAAAGATACAAAATCAAATACTGAACTTGTAAAGCTCCTTAGGAAAGGAGACATGGTAGCTTTTGACGCTATTTACAATAAGTATTGCCATAAATTACATGAATTTGTATTCATGTATCTTAAGCAGGAAGAAGATGCCGAAGAGATTGTTCAGGAGGTTTTTATAAAAATCTGGCAATCAAGAAGTAAAATTGATATTTACGCCTCCTTCGAATCATTCCTGTTTACCATTGCTTATAATTCCACGATGAGTTTGTTGCGTAAAAAAATGAGTGAAACCAAATCAAGAGAGTATTTAAAATCGCTGCAACAAATTAGTTCTGCTGAACAGGTAATTGATGAATTGCAGTTTAAAGAACTTAATCAAAAGGTACAAGCGTTATTAAACCAGTTAACTCCACGCCAAAAAGAGATTTATCTTTTAAGCAGGGAAGAAGGTTTGATGCATGAAGAAATTGCCCAAAAACTGAATATTTCTGAAAGTACAGTTAATAATCACCTTGTTGCCACTTTAAAATTTTTAAAATCACATATCTACAGTGGACTGGCTGTCAATGTTTTATTTGTCTGCTTGTTCCTTTCGTAGAAAAAAACAGCATTTTTACATAGTTATCACCTTGCCCCTATGCGTAATACTATTAAACCTGATTGAAAAAAAGTGTTAATTTCATAGGTTTAGTTTAGTTAGTTAAAGCACCTCCCCTGATTATGGGGGAGGTACTTAATTTGAATAAGAATATGAATAAAGAAGTACTTATAAAGTATTTAAATAATAACTGTTCAGAAAAGGAATTCGAAGAATTTGCTGAGTGGGTTAAACAGAATATACAGAATAAGGATGAAAGAAACTGGAGCTTCAACCAGTGGAAATCATTTGAACCTGATTTAAAAAAGAAGGATGAAAAAAAGTACAGTGCATTACTCGATAAAATTCACCATGAAATAAATCTTAAACATCGGGAAAAATCAGACAGCAAAGTGTTTAATTTTTCAAAGGTTGCAAAATGGTTAAGCCGGGCAGCAGCAATACTGTTTATACCTTTACTTGGGGTTGTATTTTATTTGCTCTCGAACAATAACTTCCAATCAGAAAAATTCACAGATTTAACAGTTGATTCCCTTGAAGTTATTGCGCCGGTAGGATCACGCACAGTGTTGCAATTATCTGACGGAACAGAAGTAAATCTGAATTACGGCAGTAAAATTAAATACCCCCGAGACTTTACCGGAAATACACGGGAAATTACATTGGTTGGTGAAGCATATTTTGATGTTGCTCACAATCCGGGAAAACCGTTTATTGTAAAAACCGGAAGATTGAATGTTACGGCGCTGGGTACAGAATTTAATGTACAATCTTATCCGGGCGATAATGTCATTTCAGCAACGCTTGTAGAAGGGAAAGTAGTTATTGATAAAATATTATCAAATGAAAAAATCGATCGGGTTGGAGCAATGGAGCCGGGTCAACATGTAAAATACAATAAAGAATCAGAAAAAATTACTTGTAGTAAAGGAAATATTGATAAATACATTGCATGGAAAAATGGAAAAATGGTTTTCGATAATGAACCAATTACGGAGGCTGCCCGGGAACTTAGCCGGAAATTTAATGTTGATATTGAAGTTGCAGAAGATATAAAGGATTTAACCTACACCGTTACTTTTGCTGATGACCCACTCTTTCTCATCCTCGATTTGATGACAGAAATAACCCCGGTTACCTACAAAAGGTTTCCACGGGAAAGTTCTGCTGACGGCACCTTCTTAAAACAAAAAATAAAGATTGAAAAGCGAAAATGATACTATAATTTAACTTCA
This sequence comes from uncultured Tangfeifania sp., assembly GCA_964436325.1. GTDB lineage: Bacteria > Bacteroidota > Bacteroidia > Bacteroidales > Prolixibacteraceae > Tangfeifania. Next base: position 671 of record CAYTDH010000508.1, on the reverse strand, counting down.
AAAATTGAATAGCCTATGAAATGAACTAAAACTGAAACTGCCTCTTTGCGTAAAAAACACAAGGAAGTGCGCCAACACTTCCCTGCAAATTAAAAAATTCATCCCGGTAGAATTGTACCGGGCAATTACTAATTTTAACAATACAAAAGTATGAAAAAAATTGAATGTATTTTTCGGGAACCAAAAATTCCCGGATTACAAAAAGTATTAAGAATTATGAAACTAACTGTCTTCTTATTATTGCTTTCTGTAATTAGCGTGTTAGCGGGTAAATCGTATTCGCAAACCAAAGAGCTAAACCTTAATATGAAGAACAGCTCTGTAAAAGAAGTTCTTCGAAATATTGAGGATCAAAGCGAGTTTGTCTTTATGTACAGCGAAAAGCTGGTTGATGTTAATCGTGAAGTGTCGGTGAACATTAAAAACCAAAAAATTAGCGAGGTGCTTGAAGAACTCTTCGCCGGAACCGATGTGAATTATAAGGTGAGAGACCGTTTTATTTTGCTCGCAACTCCTGAAGTTACTGAAAACGATTTAATGGTTCTGCAGCAACGCACCGTTTCCGGAACCGTTACTGATGAAGCCGGACAGCCTCTTCCGGGTGTAACAGTGGTGGTAAAAGGTACTACCCAGGGCACAGTCACCAATGTCGATGGGAATTATTCGCTTTC
>CAYTDH010000507.1:1671-3615 GCA_964436325.1 uncultured Tangfeifania sp. | reverse complement strand
CTGTACTCATCTGTGTCATTCTTCCATCTGTGTTCATCTGTGTTATTTGCCTATCTGTGTCCATCTGTGGATTATTTTTAAATTCACTCATCAAGGTCTATTCCTCAAAATTTGAAGTGGACGCAAAATCTTGCGTCCCTGCATTTTGTCCATCAGCCTCCCTTCCCACAATCAATTTATCAATTTTACAATTCCACAATTTGACAATTTCACAATATATCAATTTATCAATTTGTCAATTTGTCAATTTCATCTCTTCCCTGCGTAAAAAAACGTTGATTTCCCAATATTTCCTATAAATTTGCAAGTTGCCGAAAAATCAGCGGCCTGCATGCAGGATCGATTCTGTGCCAGGCAGGAAAAACCGAACGACTTGCAGGAAATCCTGCAGGCCACAATGGGGGAACCCTGGGTAATGAAATGGTCTGAAAATAAAATACATTCGTCGATATGCCAAGAACAAAAACCTACGAGGAAATCAACCAGAAACTCAGAAATGGCCAGGCAGTGGTGCTAACGGCCGAGGAAGTAACTGCCATGGCCCGGGAAGCCTCTCCCGCTGAAATTGCCGAAAAAGTGGATGTGGTCACCACAGCAACCTTTGGTGCCATGTGCTCTTCAGGGGCCATCATCAATTTTGGCCATGCTGCTCCTCCCATCCGGATGGAAAAAATCAGACTAAACGGCGTACCCTGTTATGAAGGGCTGGCTGCGGTAGACTCCTACATCGGGGCTTCAGCCTGTAACCCCGACAATCCGGAATATGGCGGGGCTCATGTCATCCAGGACCTGCTCGAAGGGAAGGATGTCCTGCTCGAAGCCTGGGGCAAAGGTACCGACTGCTACCCCCGGAAGCACATCCGGACCCGGATCAACATCAACACCATCAACGAATTCACCCTGTTCAACCCCAGGAATGCCTACCAAAACTACAATGTGGCCGTGAATACCACCTCCAAAATGATTCATACCTATATGGGCACCCTCTTGCCCAACATCAAAAACGCCACCTACTCCACTTCAGGAGAACTCAGCCCGTTGCTCAACGACCCCGAACTTCGGACAATAGGCATCGGTACCCGCATTTTCCTGGGAGGAGCTCAGGGATTTGTGGTTTGGAACGGCACCCAGTTTCATACCACCAAACCCAAAAACGAACATGACGTTCCGGTGACCAATGCCGCTACCCTCGCCGTCATCGGCAACCTTAAAGAGATGTCTCCGGAATACCTCAAGGGGGTCTACTATGAGAAATACGGGGTCAGCATGTTCATTGGGATTGGCATACCCATTCCGGTACTCGACGAAGAAATGGCCCGCAGGGTTTCCATCAGTAACAGCCAGATAGAAACTTCCGTGCTGGATTACGGAACGGTGGGGCAACCCAAACTCGGCCAGGCTACCTATGAAGAACTCCAATCGGGAACCATCAAAATACAAGGGAAGAAGGTCCGTACCGCTCCCGTTGCCAGCCTGAACAAAGCCCGGGAAATTGCCGGTGAACTGAAAAACCAGCTTCTTGGCAACCAGTTTGAAATCACCCGCCCGGTGCAGCTTTTTCCCACCAATACATCGTTGAATTCCTTAAAAGAAACGGAGGAAGACCATGATTAAAAAAAGATATGTCCTCAATTTCCCGCCGGAAAGTGGCGACAAACCCCTCAGTTACCACCTGGTAAAAGATTATGACATCCGCATAAATATTCTCAAGGCAGAAGTCTACCCCGGAAAACGCGGAAGCCTCCTGCTGGAGCTGAGTGGAAAAAAAGAAAACATCGAAAAAGGTGTGGAATATTTAACACGCCACCAAATCACCTGTGAGCCCCTTGAAAAACGGATTCATTTTCAAGAAGAACAGTGTATCGACTGCGGCAACTGTACGGCCGTATGCTTTGCCGGTGCCCTCACCATGAACCGGAAAACCTGGAAACTTGAATTCGATAA
>CAYTDH010000507.1:0-1661 GCA_964436325.1 uncultured Tangfeifania sp. | reverse complement strand
CGTGGTTTGTGAGTTGTGTATCCCGGCATGCCCGTTGAATTTATTCGAGATTGATTTCAGATAAAACATGAGTCCGATCCAAAAAGTAAATTCCTGCTGTCAAAACCTTAAGGCAAAAGATTTTACGATGCATAGATTATTAATTTCTAAATCCTTATATCTCCCGGAGTTTTTATGGTTTCGTTGTGTTTTTTCTTTTTTTACCTTATTGCAGTGGATTCAAACATTAACAAGAAATATTTATACCTTTGAGTATAATACTGTAAATTATAATATCCCCCGGCACTCCGCGCCATGTTCATAAAAACAAAAAAAGACTGGAAAATAAAGACATTATAGACATTACGCCTGAAGAAATCAGATTTATCGATCCCCTGTTTGAAATTTGGTTTAAACGGTTTTATTTGCATGTATAAAGAACGGACATATCGCAGGCAGTTTAATTCTTCCCGGTTTTCCGGGTTTGAAATGAAGCATAACGAAACCGATGTTTGGATTGGCGTTGATCAGAATTCTTATAATCCAAAAATGGAGGCTGTTGCTCTGAAAAAGATCAACGTTTTGCGAAAAAAACTGGATGATTACATCAAAGAGGAACCCAATTTCAAAAAAAGTCTGAAACCCTTTCACCCCGGCCAAAATGCGCCCTTCGAGGCCATTGAAATGGCAAAATCGGCCGAAAATGCAGGAATCGGCCCCATGTCAACAGTAGCCGGTTTATTTTCACAGCAGGTAGCTCATGAAATCATTCAGAACTTTTCAGTCGGTGAATTGGTTATTGAGAACGGCGGTGACATCTGTGCCCGCCTGAATCAAGAGCTCGTTCTTTCCGTTTTTGCCGGTGAATCGCCCCTTTCGGAAAAAATAGGACTGGTCATTCCGCCACAAAACCAGACGATCGGCATTTGCACTTCCGCCGGAACGGTAGGCCCATCGCTGAGTTATGGGAAAGCAGATGCTGTTGTGGTTGTGGCTGAAAATGCACTCGTTGCCGATGCATGGGCCACAGCATTAGGAAATAAAGTAAAATCCCCTGATGATGTGGAAAAAGTCATTCACCGGGCAGAAAATATTCCGGAAATTCTTTCGCTGTTAATCATTTGCGGAGACAAAATCGGAATCCGGGGGGATTACGAAATTAAATTACTTAAATGAAAAAAAAATGAATCAAAAAGCAGACATAAAACAAGAACTCAAAACCAGGGTATTGGTGATGGACGGAGCTATGGGAACCCTGTTGCAGGAATATAAACTCACGGAAGAAGATTACAGGGGAGCCCTTTTGAAGGACGTTCACCACGATCAAAAAGGGAATAATGACATCCTTTCGCTCACCAAACCGGAGATAATTTCAGAAATCCACTGTAAATACCTCGAGGCAGGGGCAGATATCCTGCTGACAAACACGTTCAACGCTAACCGCATTTCCCAGACCGATTACCACACACAGGACCTGGTTTACCGGATGAACAAGGCATCCGCCTCCATTGCCCGAAAAGCGGCAGATAAATTTACCCTGAAGACCCCTGGGAAACCCCGTTTTGTTGCAGGCACCCTCGGCCCCACCAACAAAACATTATCGCTGTCGCCCGATGTAAACGACCCTGGATTTCGTGCCGTCACCTTCGATGATATCAAAACAGCCTACCGCGAACAGGTGG
>CAYTDH010000506.1:0-3625 GCA_964436325.1 uncultured Tangfeifania sp. | reverse complement strand
GATTATTCGGATAAGTGGGCTGATTTATACAAAGAGGAAACCAAATTAATTACAGCTTAATAGGCTGTACTTTCCCCGATATGTTTAAGTAATTCTTTACTCATCTTCAATGATTGTTAAGCAAATGACCCTCTGCCTAAAGCTTCTTCCGGGTCATACCATGTTGCATCCACAAAATCTTGCATTTCCTTCACGAATTTTAGCATCACATCATCTGCAATGGGAAAATTTTTATGCTGTGCTTTTACTTCTGCCAGTACACTACGCTTTTCATAAGGTATCCTTTTGGCTTTTCTAAGTAGAAACACGTTATCAATGTCAGTTAGTCTAACATCTTCTGGCTGCATATCAAGATATTCTACTAATGCGTAGTATTTTGCCAATGGACAACCTTGTTTCAATCTGGATGCTGTTCCAGAGCACTCCTGGAACATGGTTTTGTCATAATTCACCTTCACCTCAGCCGCAAGAACTGCAAGAAATAGTTTCCCTTTCGCTGTCTTTTTGCCTAAAAAATTAACATCTGGTGAAAACTGGTAGTGAATTGATTTTCCAATTGTGAAATCCTGATCTTTCTGTTTTAGTACTATATCCGGTTTTTCGTTTAAGTTGGTAATGTCAGTCGGACGAAAGGAAAAAGACATGAATGCCGTTTGTGGCCCTGTTTCTACCCCATCTTTTGGAAGATTATTGAGAATATCAGGATGAACCAAATGAATCAGAAATTCTTCAAGTACGCTATTGTCAAGCTTTAATTGTCCTTTCTGCCTTTTCAAGAAAGGGCTACCTTTTGTTGCAATCAAATCAACCTCCAGATAATCCTTGTATTCATTCAGAAGTTTGGTCATTTCAACCACTCTCTTATTTCCTTTGGATGTTAGTGAGGAAATTTGACTGATCCAATGTTCATATGCTTTATAAGCTTCCTCCAAAAGTGATTTATCATTTTTGGCTTTCGGATTGTTGATTGCTGCAAGCAATTTTTCTTTATGCGGTGTTTTAGCCATGTTTTGAGAAGATGTTTTTTTTGTTAAATATTGGGGATGGTTTCACGGTGTCAATGGTCTTGAATATTTCATGGAAATCGGATTTTACATCATTAGGAGCATGTTCAAATGCATTCTTCAAACTCTCTTTTGCAATTTCTCTGGCGCTATTAACTTGTATTGATGTGTTTGTTTTTGTGGCCACCAAAATATCTTCTTTTATGTCTGCACCAAATTTATTTGTAAATGAACGCTCAAGATTATGAAGTTCTCCGAACCCCTGTGAAGACTCAATTATTTGCGAAACTATCTTGCCATTGTAAAATGGGGTTTTCCTAACATTTGATTCTCGACCCACTACTAAAACCATTTTGCCACCTGGTTTGAGGGCTTCCCAAAAACTTACAATAGATTGTTCCATGTCTAAGCAATATTGGACAACGGTTCTAAGTCGGTTGCTTCTGTTCTTTCTGTTCGAGCCAAATTCTGAATGAGCAACCTTTAGAATATCGTAATTGAAGGCTTCTACAATAGCTCTATAATTTTGGTGATAGTTAAAGACATTGATATACGGAGGACTTGTCATAATCAAGTCTACTTTTTCTTTACACAACGTCCCTAACATTCTGGCATCTTGAAGCTGAGCGTCTATGTTTGCCTCTGAATAAGGCAGCCCAACAAATGCTGATTCTAAACGATTAAATGACTTTAAAACAGATTCTTTAAGAGAAAGCTTTTTGTCTTTCTCAGACATGAAAAGCAGATTGAGCAATAATATTTTGTGAGGGGTCTCTTTGATGTTTTCAGATAATTGCCTTCCTAATTGAATTAAATTCTTATAAGCTATTCGATAGTCTTTATCATCATTATAAACTGCCACACCATTCAAATCTTGAACATTGCCTTTTAAAATGAACTCAAAACCTTTAAGTAGTTCTATTCTTTCAGCGAATGGTATGCTTGAAAGGGTATAAAATTTGGACATAAGGTAGGCAGCTGGATTTATTTCCAACCCAATAGCTGAATGATTCTTCTGGGCAGCTTCAAAAAGTACTGTTCCACTCCCGGAAAAGGGATCCGCAATGTATTCATTACCTGTTTCGGTTAATGAATCAATAAGGTATTCTATGAACTCTGGAGTAAACTGCCCTCTCCAATTGAAAACATTGGCTCTTTTTTTTACTCTTACGTCCAAACGATCTTGTAATAAATTCATTCGTTATCAAAGTTTAAATTTGATTGTTTCAATTTTGTTGACTTGATGTACTTCATTCTCTCTTCGGCAACTTTCAGAACTTCTTCGTCAAGTCCTTCTTCAAAAATTTCATAACAAACTTTTTCACTCAGAAATTTGGTTTTCAATCCCTTTTCGTCAATTGAGAATAGTTGTGCAACCTTTTTTAAGAATTCAAAATTTGGGGTCCTTTCGTCTCTTTCGATCTTTCCTAATGTTGACGGGTCTATGTCCAATTGAGACGCAACCACTCTCAACGGTAGATTTTTTTCTGTTCTCAAATGTCTCAAGTATTCGCCAAAAGTCATTTTAAGTTCTGGATTCATTTGTTCTGGACTTATTTTGGCCAAATATAATAAAAATTTTCTATTATTCTGTCATGGGTTGGAAAAAATTCAAGCTCTTCTGGTTTTCTAATTGGGCTTTGCGTGTCGGCAAAAACCACATGTGCTTGAATGAGCGTTGGCTTTTTTAGCATTTTGCAGTGCCTGCGATGCCGCATTAAACAGCAGTTTATAACACAATTTTTGATTGATGTAAAACAGCGGATTCAGCAAATGAGGCACAGAAAATACAATGTGAAAATACCTGCCGGGAATAAGCCTTCCTTTAAGTTTGTCCACCCACTGTTCCTGTTTCAAAAACTGGCATTTAGGACAATGTCGGTTATGGCATGAGTTGTATGCCTGTCTTTTATACCCGCAATGGTTGCAGGTATTGATATGTCCGCCCAGTTGGGACGTCCGGCAACAGGCAATGTCGTTAAAAGCTTTTTGCTGCTGGTGACACAGATGACTGCCGGGCAGAAAATCTTCTGAACAGGCATGAAAAACGGCAGCAACTTCTGCTGTTTCTCTTTTATTTAAAACCTTATCCATGACACACTATCTTTTGGGTGAAAGCAAATCGGGAAAATCTTTCGGATTGGGATTCGCCAGGTGAAGATAAACCGAAGTGGTTTTCATAGCGCTGTGCCCGAGGATGAGTTGAAGGTGTTTTAAGTTTATTCCTTTTTCGAGCATGTGCGTGGCAAAAGAGTGACGCAAAATATGTGGCGAAATGTTTTTCTTTATGCCCGCTTTTTGAGCCGCAGCTTTTACAATCTTCTGAAAACTTGCTGCTGAGTATGGCTTGCCTGGTGTTGTGCCTTCAAAAAGATATATTTTGGGACGGTAATACTTGTAATATTGCCGAAGTTCACTGATTAATGTGTTTGATGCAGGAACTTCTCTCGATTTATTGCCTTTGCCTTTGATTACCCGTACCACACCTCTTGAGGAATCGATATGCTTCAATGGAAGGGACAGCAGTTCGGCCCTGCGCAACCCTGTTGCATAAGCCAGTGTCAGCATCATCCGGTGTTTCATGTTTGCAGGCGTATCAATCAACCGTAAAGCCTCTTCCG
>CAYTDH010000505.1:0-3639 GCA_964436325.1 uncultured Tangfeifania sp. | reverse complement strand
ACGCTCTTTCCGATGAAATCCAGCGCCAGGTCCACAATTATGTCAGAAGTAGTGCCTTCGTATTCTTTGAATTCGCCGTTATCGCTCATCAATGGATCGATGTCGAAAAAATTGGTGACCGACACCCAGTCGTCAAAACCAAAAGCACCGGGCCGGTAAGGATCATCCTCCAGTATCGGCACGCCGGGGCCGACTAGACCATTAAGGTGCCATTTCCCAAAATGACCGGTGGCATATCCCTGTTGCTTTAATGCTTCCGAAAGCGTTTTTTCCTGTTGCCGAAGTGCATATCCGTGAGAATAAACGCCGGTGCGATCATTATTACGGCCGGTAAGAACCGAAGCACGCGTGGGTGAACAAACCGGCGCCCCGGCATAAAAACGGTCAAACCGGAGTCCGTTTTCTGCCATTTTATCGAGGTTAGGTGTTTTCAGAACCGGATGGTTGTAATAACCGGTTTGCCCCCAGCCCTGATCGTCGGTCATGATTAAAATGATGTTGGGAGGGGGTTCCGGTTTCTCAAAATCACAACCGGCAAAAATAAACGGTGTTAGAAACAGGATGATTTTACTGATTTTAAACATTTTGATTCGATTTATTGGTTATAAATCCAAGATTTTCTTTCTGAAAGAAAACAGATTATACAAGGGCATAGACCACATCTTCGAGAAGTTTTAACGTTCCTTCAACAGGATTTCCTCCTCCTTCATATTCTGTAGAGATATAGCCGTTATAGTTGTATTTATTTAATATTTGGGTGCACCGTGCAATATCAACATCAGGAAACCGTGTCCACCTTTTTGCATGAACCATGGAGGTAGCTTTTGGAACAAGCATTTCCAGTCCATGGTAAAGCATATATTCATGTTCCCAGTTGCAGTAGTCCGGCGAAGCTTCGCAATAAGGACTGTTTACTTCATTTAGTATGATAATGATATTTTGAGGATGTGCTGCCAGGCCCCAATGGTTTTCAATGGTTATTTTCACACCGGTTTTTTCTCCGTAGTCTGCAAGCTCCTTAAATGATTCAATTGCATTTTTCAGATAAGGGACAATATCTTGATTTTGAGGATATCCTCCCTGGATGGAGGAGATAGGAATAATTCTGGGGCCTCCGGTATTCACCCGCATGGAGATTGCCCCAATCTGTTTTGCTCCGTCCATCCAGGTTTTGGCAACACGAATACCTTCCCGGCGGAGCTCTTCATCCAGATCGGCAAGGTTCCGCGGCGCGTTGTTCGATATATGCGTGGCAAAAACATTGGCGGCAACCGATTTTGTTACCAGCTGGTCTAAATATTTTTTCCCGGATATACTTGAAGGGTCAAACTCCCTGAAGCTGCGCTGCCCGTCCCGTTCAATCTGAATAAACATCGAATCATCGGTGTAATCGCCAAATAATGAACTCCAGAGGTCCATCCGCTCCACTCCCGGATAGGTATCCTTTGTAAATTGGGGGAAATCAAGAAGAGTAATTTCACCATATTTCTTTTTCAACTGGTCGATCTCCGGATGATTCCGGCTCCTTCTTCTTTTAAAAAGTTTGTTCACCGCATAGCTGTTGGAGGCAATACTTTTCAGCTTTTCTTCTTTCGACCTTATTACGGGCTGCTTATCGTTTTCGGTTTCTCCTCCTATGTTAAAACTATACCCGGCAACACCAGCAGCACCTATTCCCAGGGTTTTTAAAAAATTCCGCCGGCTATTGCTGTCATTCGTTTTGATTATGGCAATATTATCTTTTTTCATAACGCATTGGGTTAATTGATTATACGATTATTTTATGTAAGCAAACCGGTTGTTTTTACCATTCCTGATTTGTTGGCTTTTTGAAGCCCTTATTCAAAAGTAAAGTTTTTATAATTAAAAACAGCGTGAATCGAATATTCATTTTTGCATCAATTTATTCGTTTCAACATCATTAATCGAAAATCCATTGTTTGTGAACCTGTTATTTCAAGTGCTTTTAAAGTCAGAAGCCCCCTGCCTTTTTTCAGGTAAATCCTTCCCATTTTCATGGGTTTAAAATCTTTTACATAGGATTCCATTCGTTCTACGCGGTCATTTTCCATTCCTTTTAAGGGTGGATTGTGCGGTTCGGTTATTTTTCCGGTAAGTATTTCTTCTGCAAAGCTCAACGCAATAGTGGATCCCACATCTTCGGGTGAGCAAGTATAATAAATTTCTACTTCGTAATTTCCTCCGGCAATTATTTCCGCCTTCCATGTAATGCTATCGGAAGTGCTTGTCCAGTTGGTAAAAAAGGAATCGTTTGGAAACCGGTTCGAACGTAGAATATTTCCGTGAGCGATTCCATCGCGGGCTGGGATTTGAGTGAACGGATAATCTGGGTGTCCGATGGTAAAAGGGCGATCGTCGGTTTCGGGTAACTTGCTCAAAACTTCGTTTTTCCATTGTTTTTGGGCTTGCAAAAGTCGGTTCGAGATTTCAGGAAATTTTTCAGTAACATTTTCATGTTGTCCGGGATCGTTTTCCATATCAAATAATTTTCCTTTGTCATCGAGTCTGAACCGTTGACTGCGAACACTTGTTCGTTTTCCCCAGTGGCTGAACAGAAGCCTTTCTTTCCATGCTGAATTCTCTTGTGTTAACAGCGGTTTCAGACTAATTCCGTCTAATGGTTTTTTGGGTTGAAAATCGATCCCGGCCAGATCGGCCAGGGTAGGAAGCAGGTCAATGGAGCCGGCAATTTCCGTGACTGTTTTTCCAGCGGATAGCGTTCCATTCCATTTTACAAAAAGGGGAGAACGAACGCCACCTTCATCGGTGGAACCTTTCCTGCCTTTCATACCGTCGTTCCATCTCCAGCTATTTGGCCCGTTGTCGCTCAGGTAAACGATAATGGTCTTTTCAGAAAGGTCTAATTCTTCCACTTTTTCCACAATTCTACCCACGTTCCAGTCAATGTTTTCGCACATAGCCAGCGCAGCGCGGGTGAAGGGAATATCTTCTTTTTCGGGTTCGCGGTGAAGCATTTCGAGTTCCTTGTTTTTAAACTTGTTCCACCACCTGTCGGGTACCTGCATGGGGCTGTGGGGCGTATTGTAAGCCATATAAAGAAAGAATGGTTTTTGTTTGTTTTGTTCCATAAAAGCCATTCCACGATCAGTGAGGTCGTCCACCACAAAACCGTTTCCTTTTATTATTTCGCCGTTGTGTTCAAGAATCGGACTGAAATAGTTTCCCCAGTGGCCAGAGCAAAAACCGTAAAAATCGTCAAATCCGCGTGCGTTGGGATGATAGGGAGGTTGCATGCCATTATGCCATTTTCCATAAGCTGCGGTGGCATATCCGGCACTTTTGAAAAAATCGGCGATGGTCGTTTCATCCAAATCCAGGCGTTCGCCTCCTGCTGAAGTGCTAAAAACTCCTCCTCGCGGATGGTATCTTCCAGTCAGCAATTCTGCACGGGTTGGTGAACAAACAGGACTCACGAAAAACCGGTCGAAAGTAACTCCCGTTTCGGACAACCGATCGATATTGGGTGTTTCTATATTGGTGTTTCCCGAAATGCTCAAATCGCCCCATCCCTGGTCGTCGGTAAGAATAAGGATGATATTGGGATTACTTATTTCGGGAGTGGTATTACAAGCTGCAGTTGTAATAAAAAACAGATAA
>CAYTDH010000504.1:0-3643 GCA_964436325.1 uncultured Tangfeifania sp. | reverse complement strand
CATTGTTTTAATTGTTTTGCTTTCAATATTTTCAAACAGTTTCATGGGGATTTTGTTTGTTTGGTGGTATTATTTCCGGGCATCATCAAAAAGGTCCCACAAACGGGCAATGCCTTTCCCATGTTCCAGGGATTTTACCGGGGAGAGGTCCAGATAATCTTTGCGAATTTGGTTGACTACATGTAAATTGGCGCAGGCATCTTTGCCTCTGCTTTTTTCAAATATTTTCAGAGCCACTACGGTTTTAAGGGTAGTTGCCCTTACGCGTAGAGTATGCACCGAATTTTTTGCCGGATGGATATGAATATAACGTCTGGAATGAGTGCCTTTTTTAATGACCCAGCGTGATGTGTCGGGCAGGCTGATTTTTTTATACTCCGCGGGGGAAAGCCAATCCTGGAATTGATCCGTATTGGTGATGTTTTGGTTAGCGAAAAAGTGCAAACATGCCTTGCATACAGAGGTAACGGTCAGGGAGCCGAGATAGAGGTCGAGTAAATTGCTGCCAATGGTTCGAAGTTCTTCTTCAACCGCGTCCCATTCCTCCCTTTTCCATTGATGAATGCGCTCCATCAGAAATCCCAGATGGTGTTTATGAGGGTTGAATGTTATGGGAAGAGGAATTTCATGATTCATTGTGCCGATTCAAGAAACATTTGAATAAATTTACCGCAAATTACAAAAATGAATTATACTCCACTTCATGAATATTTTATTTTTAACGGGGAATTGAGGCAAAATGCCCGTTTCGAAACTTCCGAAAACTCGGAGGGAGTATATGAGGTCCTTCGGATAATGGAGGGCATTCCGCTTTTTCTGGAGGAACACCTGGACCGTTTTTATTTTTCCGCGGCCATTGCCGGGAAAACGATTTGCTGGAGTTCTGATCAAATTACAGCCTTTTTAGACCTGTTGATTCAAAAGAACAGGGTTTTGGAAGGCAATATCCTTATGTCGTACAAAACGAATCTGAAGGCATTTTTTATCCGGCATAACTATCCTGATCCTTTTTTGTATGAAGAGGGGGTTTGCTGCAGTTTATTGCATGCAGAGCGCAGCCAGCCCAACGCCAAGGTTTTTCAAACGCCGGTAAGGCAACAGGCTGACGCGCTCATTGAAAAAGAGGGGTGTTTTGAGGTTTTGTTGATCGATCATCAGGGACGCATTAGGGAAGGAAGCCGGAGCAATATTTTTTTCGTAAAAGACAATCAATTGATGACTCCGCCGGGAGATGAGGTTTTACTGGGTATCACCCGGCAGAAGGCGATTCAGATTGCTTCGCATTCGGGCATCACCTGTCGCGAAGAAGAGGTTTGGTTGGAGGATATTCCCCGAAGTCAGGCAGCGTTTATTACCGGCACATCCCCTAAAATTCTTCCGCTTTCCCGAATCGGGGATTGGAGTATGGATTCAGGGCATACCCTGGTTCGGCAAATGCGGAAGAAGTACGATGAATTTATCTTTAACTACATTCGCTCCAAAAAAGAAAAAGGCGGGGGTTGATTCCTTTTCGATTTTTCTGTAAGTCTGTTCTTTTCCGTTTCTTACAGCCTCTCTTTAAGAATGGCTTCCACTTCCCGGGAATCGATATCTCCTTTTTCGCCCAGTTTAAATCCGCGCTGTTCAAAGCGGTTTTTGATTTTCTCAATCGTTTCAGCCGGCACATCGTATTCGGGAAGTGTACAGGGTACGCCAAGCGATTCAAAGAAATCCACTGTTTTTTCAATGGTTTTGTTGATGCGTTCATTGTAGGTGCCATCGGTTATTCCCCAAATCCGTTCGCCATACTGCAAAATTTTATCCTTTTTGTTTTTGCGTTTGATGGCCATCATTCCGGGTAATACAATGGCCAGGGTACGGGCATGGTCAATACCATGAAATGCTGTGAGCTCATGACCAATCATGTGGGTCGCCCAATCCTGGGGGACACCCACTCCAATCAGGCCGTTCAGCGCCATGGTAGCACTCCACATAAAATTGGCTGCTGCATCATAATCATTGCGGTTGGCCATAACTTTAGGGCCTTCTTCAATCAGGGTTTTCAGAATGCTTTCGGCAAACCGGTCTTGAATAGGGGAGTTGACCGGAAATGTCAGGTATTGTTCCATTACATGGACAAAGGCGTCAACAATTCCATTCGCAACTTGCTTCTCCGGGAGGGTAAAGACACACTGAGGGTCGAGAATGGAAAAGCGGGGCATCACCAGCGGAGAACCAAAAGCCAGTTTCTCCTGGGTGGAAACCCGGGTGATCACTGAATTTCCGTTCATCTCAGAACCTGTGGCGGGAAGGGTTAGCACCGCTCCCAGCGGAACAGCCTTTTTGACCTCCACTTCATTCCTTCTGGTCAGAATTTCCCAGGGATCCTCTCCTTCGTAATAGGCTGCCGCAGCAATGAACTTGGTGGCGTCAAGAACAGACCCCCCACCAGCAGAAAGCAGAAAATCAACCTGCTCTTTTTGGACGATATCCACGGCTTTCATGCATGTTTCATAATGCGGGTTGGGTTCAATCCCTCCGAATTCAAGGAGTTCCACCTCTTTTAAAGCATCTTTGATCTCGTCGTAAACCCCTGTTTTTTTGATGCTCCCGCCACCATAAGTCAAAAGTACTTTGGCGTTTTGGGGAATTTCATTGGCTACTTTGGGAATACTTCCCTTGCCGAAGATGATTTTTACCGGATTTTTGTATTCAAAATTGTACATATTGCGTTTATTTGAATTATATTTTGCGTGTATTTAAATGAAAATCTTTACTTTTTAAATTGTTTCAAAGGGATAAAAGTAAGAGTTCTATGCAGGAAAAGCTGAAGCAGAATGAAATAAATGGTGATATTAAAAAGAAAATTAACAAACTGGCCGATGAGGGAATTCTGGATGTGTTAAAAAAAAGGGATTATTATCAGTCCTGGGCCGTTGAAGCAGCCCTTGATGAAGCCATCAAAAGAGAATTGATCCATTCGGAAGAAGATTTGCTAAGCCCTGAATTTAGGGTAGAGCCTTTAAAACCAAGCCTTTTCCCGAAGATCGATCGGGAAAGCAACAGGGCAAGAATCCGGCGGAGCCTTGGACGTAGTTTTTTAATCACCGGCGTTTTGCCCCTGATTTTGGGATTTACCCAAATCAATGAGGGGCAAAAAGCAGAAGGAACCGCACTTTTGGTCTTTGGGATTAGCTGGATTTTTGTTTCTTCCTGGATTATTCGTCAAATGAACAGATTGGCACTTTTTGTACTTTCGGGCTTAACGCTGGTTTCTGTTTTTTATGTGCAAAATCTTTTTCAGGAATTTAGACGGCTGGTTTTTATGGATATCTTCATTACCGCTGCCATGTATCTTCTCATTCTTTACGGGTTGTTCTTTCTTTTCAGAATAGGAAAAAATCGCTAGTGTGGAGTCAAATTTTGAATGCAGGCATTGGCATTCCGAGTTCGTATCCAAATTTTTGGACATGATGAGAGAATGACAAATGTTTCTTGTTGCTTGTTTCTTGTTGCTTGTTGTTCGATTTGCGGTGGCCGTTTGATTCGCTTCGCTCGTGGGTGAGTTGTTCTGTGTTCGGTGTTTGGTGTTCGGTTTGCGGTGGTTGTATCGCTTCGCTCGGTGGGAGTTTTTCTCGAGAACCTACTCAAAATTTTTGGACAT
>CAYTDH010000503.1:0-3646 GCA_964436325.1 uncultured Tangfeifania sp. | reverse complement strand
ATATCACCCCGTTTTTAAAGAAGGGATTGAATCATCTGGAGCTTGAAGTGGCCAACCTGCCAGCCAACCGGATTCGATACCTGGATATCAATAACGTCGAATGGCAAAAATTCTACAACATCAATTTTGTGAACATCGATTATCAGGAATTTGATGCTTCAGGCTGGGAACCGGTAGAATCGGGATTAACCGGGAAGGTATGGGTTGTGGAGTATGAGTCAAAGTGATTGAGAATATTTCTTTTCGGGGTAAATGCCATTTAAATTTCAACTATTAAAAAGACCGGGAAATGAATACAAATCCTTTCATTTCCTCCAATATTTCGAAGGTTTTTCGCCCTTTTTCAAATATCTTGCAAAAGATTTCAATAAAACACTAAAATCAATGTACGCGATGAAACATTTAATTCTTCTTTTCTTATCCGGATTATTCCTGGCATTCTCCGCATCAGCACAAAATCAGCAGCGGCCCGGGGAACAACCTCCGCCGGAAACCAACGAACCTTTTAAGGTTGGGATGGCGGGATTCACCTTTGTGAGGTTCGACCTGGACAAAACCCTGGAGACCATGAAAAAAACGGATGTCCATTACCTTTGCATCAAAGATTTTCACCTTCCCCTTGAAAGCACCCACAAGGAAATTGCTGATTTCCATTCAAAACTCGAAGCCCAGGGAGTGAAGGGATATGCCGTAGGACCTCTTTACATGAAAACCGAAGAAGAAGTTGACAAGGCTTTCGACTACGCCAAACGTGTAGGCGTAAAATTGATTGTGGGAGTTCCTACTTATGAGTTGCTTCCGTATGTTAGCCAAAAAGTTAAAGAATATGATTTCCACTATGCCATCCATATACATGGGCCTGACATTGAACTTTTTCCCGATGCCGATGATGTCTGGGAAAATGTGAAAGACCTCGACCCGCGCCTGGGCATGTGCCTCGATATTGGTCATGACACACGCAACGGAAAAGATCCGGTGGAAGATCTCCGAAAATACCATTCCAGGGTATTCGATATCCACATTAAAGATGTAACCGGAGACACCAAACAAGGTTATTCCGTGGAAATTGGTCGCGGAATTATTGATATGCCCGCATTTGTGAACTTGTTAAGGGAAGTGGAATATACCGGAGTATGCAGTCTGGAACACGAAAAAAATATGGACAATCCGTTCATGGGAATTGCCGAATCGATCGGTTATTTCCGAGGTGTGATAGCGGCGACCAAATAACGCCGCCTTTATTTTAAGGGTACTGGTCAAAATAAATCAAAACAAAAGCTGAAAAACAAACCACTTATCCGATGAAAAAAATCATAACCAAAACCCATCTGCCTCTGCCCCGCAAAAGTCTGTTTTCCCTGTTAATTTTCATTTTGATTTTTGCGGGGTGCGGTAAAGAGAATAAAAAAGAAACCGAAAAACCACAGCCGGCAGATCTGGTGGCTCCCTTAGTTGATGCTGCCAACTCCCGGTGGTTCTTCTTTAACTCCGCCACCAGGCCGTTTGGAATGGTTAACCTCAGCCCGGATATGGTTACCAGTGGAGCCTGGAATTCCGGGTACCGCTACAACCAGGACACCATCCGGGCTTTAAGCCATATCCATGCCTGGCAGCTTTCAGGAATCCCGGTATTTCCAACCACCGGCGAATTTAAGGGTCACCTGGGCTCTAACCATTACGGTTCGTCCTATTCACATGATAATGAAACCGTAAAAGCAGGCTACCATCAGGTGTTTCTGGAAGACTACAACATCGATGTGGAACTCACTTCAACTAAACGGGTAGGATTTCACCGCTATACCTTCCCGGAATCAGCGCAAAGCCATATACTCTTTGATTTTTCCACCTTTTTGGGGCCTTGCGATACCGACAGCGCCTTCATCAAAAAAGTAAGCTCCTCCGAAATCGAAGGATATGCTGTAATGGGACCCACGAGGCGAAGGCCCAAACCGGCATGGGTCTATTTTGTTGCTCAGCTCGACCAACCTGCAGACAAAGTAATGGGCTGGAAAGATGGAAAGCCCATGGGGGAAATGGAAACACTAAAGGGGCCAGGCACCGGCTGCTGGTTTGAGTTTAAAACCGCCCCACAAGAAACCCGTCTGATGAAAGTGGCTATTTCGTATGTAAGCATTTCCCAGGCCCGCCTGAACCTCGAAACGGAACTCAATCACTGGGATTTTGACCAGGTGGTGCAAGATGCCCGCGCGGAATGGAACGAAATGCTTGGCCGCATCGAAGTGGAGGGCGGAACCAAAACCCAGCGGAGAAGGTTTTACACCGATTTGTGGCATGCCCTCCAGGGCCGGCGGGTGATCAGTGACGTAAACGGGAAATATTGCGATATGACCGGAGATACCAAACGTACCGGGCAAATCCCGCTCGACGATAACGGGACCCCCAAGTTTAACCACTACAATTCCGACAGCTTCTGGGGAGCCCAATGGACGTTAAATACCTTATGGCATTTGGTATATCCGGAAATAACAGAAGAATTCGTGAGCTCGATGCTGATGATGTACGACGATGGCGGACTCATCCCCCGTGGTCCCTCCGGGGGGAATTACACCTATGTGATGACCGGTGCCTCCTCTACCCCTTTCATTGTGAGCGCTTACATGAAAGGCATCAGAGGGTTCGATGTCGAAAAAGCTTACGAGGCATTGAAAAAAAACCACATGCCGGGCGGAATGATGAGTAAAGCGGGCTATGAACACAACACCACCATTGGGGGCGGACTGGACTTTTACCTCGACAGAGGCTACATTCCCCATCCCCTGCCCGACAATGGGTATGGTTTTCATGAAGATGGTTCGGGACAAACACTCGAATATGCTTACCAGGACTGGACACTGGCCCAATTGGCCAAAGTTCTTGGAAAAGAAGAGGATTATGAGAATTTTATGCAGCGCTCGAAAAACTACCAAAACATCTGGTACCCCGAAAAAGGGTGGATGTGGATAAAAAACAGCGATGGGAATTGGGCTGAACCTTTCGACGAACTACAGTACGGCAATGGGTGGGTCGAAAGCAACGCTGCGCAAAGTACCTGGTTTGTTCCCCACGATATTCAGGGACTGGCTCGACTGATGGGTGGTACAGATGCCCTCACCGAGAAACTCAACAGCTCTTTTGAAAAAGCAGAAAAGCATGGTTTTGTCTCTTCAAAATCACACAGTGCCGAAACGCAAAGGGAAAACCGGAGAGTGTATATCAATTATGGGAATCAGCCTTCGATGCAAACCGCCTTCATATTCAATTATGCAGGCGCTCCCTGGCTCACCCAGTACTGGAGCCGCCGCGTTGTAAACAGCGCATACAGCGGCATTTCTCCACAGCAAGGGTATAACGGGGATGAAGACCAGGGGCTGATGGGCTCCCTGGCTGTATTGATGAAAACAGGACTCTTTTCACTGCGGGGAGGAACATTTGAAAAACCGGGTTATGAACTGGGTAGTCCGTTGTTTGACCGCATTACCATTCACCTGAACAACGATTACTATCCCGGGGAAAAGTTTATCATCGAAACCCTTAACAATTCCGGTGAAAATGTTTACATCCAGTCGGCTGCATTCAACGATAACCAACTCAACCACATCGGTATTTTGCATGAACAGGTCGTTGCCGGCGGAAAACTGGTCCTTGA
>CAYTDH010000502.1:0-3650 GCA_964436325.1 uncultured Tangfeifania sp. | reverse complement strand
CTTTAAAAAAAAAATATCATGTAAACTTAACTCTTGCCTGTAAGGTTTAAAAATGTATATTTTTTTAATCATACCCTCCTTCTCCTATTGAAACAGATAAAGACCTGTTAAAAATCCTATTAAAATGCTAAAGAAAAGTAATACTATGTCTTGTGATACAAAACTTATCACATTCATTAGTAGGGAAATCAAAATGTCAAGTATTTTATTCATCTAAATTTCCTTATATGTTTTTTTAAATATCTCTGGTTTACACGGATAAAACTCACCTTCTATGCCTTTAATAATAAAATCTCCAATATCAGCAGTCATAACACCCTCTTTTGTAGCAATCTTCATTCCATCTCTTCTTACCATATCACAATATGTAGAAAATCTGTCCCTTGTTTCAAAATTTTTATCTACTGACAATTTTGATTTATTATTTAGAAATTCTACAACTTCTCTAATATTAGAATCTTCACCTGTTAGTTTCACGGCTTCAACTACTATTGGCTTCTTCCGATATTTCTTTATCATATTTCTACACCTCAAATGGTTTTGAAAGTTTATAAAAATAATCTAAACATTTCACAAACTTTTTCTTCTCATGCCAGCGTGTTCTAATCAAACAATAATCACTTCCTTCTTTAAAATAAATAAACCTACTCTCTACAAATTGATAAAAGAAATCTTTTCTAATCGAAGCAGTGTCTACATACAATCCATAATTTTTGCTCTTAACAGTAGTGATTGGTTTTAGATAAGACGGTATATGTGTATGAGAACTAAACCATATATCAATAGGATAATGATTCATATGATAAAACATTCCACGAGTTCCTTGTACACCCATGCCTAACATGGAATCGATTCTAAGTTTACGAAAAATACCGTGTTGCAAAGCATGATTATGAGTTACATTGATAAGTATTTTATCCTGATTATCTTTTACCTCTTGTTTCCACCATGTCAAAGTTTCATCACTAATTTCTTGCTGTGCTGAATAATTTTTATAATCATCTGACATTAAAAGAAAAGTAACATTTCCTACATCTCTTCTATACGAAAGATTTGGATTTATAACTTTTAAATACTCCTCATATACATGATTATCGTGATTACCAGCAATGTCCCACCATTGTGTAAAGTCCATACGAGAATTTTTTTCAATAAATTCATTTTTTAATCTACTATACCAATCATAATCTCCTCTGGTAAATACTGCATCACTTCCAAGAGCAATGTCACCTCCAACTATAACAAAATCAGTACTAAGAGATAAAGTATCTTGTATTGAATCCTGATATTGTTTTTTCTGTCTTAAATGATTATCACCACCTTTGGGGTGAATATCTGAATGAACCCAACCAACTCTATACTTTTCTCGATCCGTTTTAAACTCTTTTAAAAATTCTTTTTTATCCATACTTTCCTCTTCCCACATTACTTTATCATGCAATTCCTTATAATCCCGAATTGACATATCTTTGAATCGTTTTAATAACTTATCTAATTCTTTTATTCCATGATCCATTTAAATTACTCTTTCTTTAAAAAGTCTGAAAAGTATCCCAAAACCCAAAAATCATGTAAATAGGCTTCTTCAACATATTGATCATCCTTTTTATCAGATATACCATTATACACGTTTAATTTATGATTGAATTCTTCAATTTCTTCTCTCGTCCAGCCATCATAATATTTTTCTGGCACATCATTACAACGATGTTTATTAAATATTTCTTCACACTCTTCTAAAAATAAACTTAGCAATACACTTTCTTTTTTATTTATAATTGGTTTATTGATTCGTTTATTCCAAAGTTTTATAGAATCTGCTGTTGCCCCACAATTCATACACTGAGGACTTGTCGTCCCATCATTAGACAACACACCATCTTTATCTATATCAACACTTCCACAAAACGGACATGGTATAAGAAGTTCTTCTTTATAAATAGGATTGCCATATTCTTTAACATTTTCTTCACTTATTGTAAATTTTTTCATATACTTCCTCTTTTATAAATTAATACGTGAGTTACCAAAGTCTAAAGAACTTTGGCTTCTTAGGCTGAGTTATTTGCTTCTTCACTCATATATCCCAAAGCGTGACTTTCCGAAATACTCACATCGGTAGAATTTTTTAAAAGGTTTATTCCTTTTTCTTTTAAAATATTTAGTCCTGCATTTTTAATATTAATAGAAGCATTTATATCTCTATCAATATTTAATCCACAGTCACAAACATATTGTCTATCTGACAATTTTAAATTTTCTTTTATTTGACCACAACTTGAACACAATTTACTTGAAGGAAACCATCTATCAATTTTTATAAAATGCTTGTTTTCTTTAAAACACTTCCATTCAAGATTAGATAGAAACTCATTAAAAGAAAAATCAAGTGTGACTGTTTTTGATAATCCTTTATTAAATTGTTGCATTCCTTTCATGTTCAAATCTTCAAAAATTAAAGCATCAAATCTTTGAATTAATTCATGTGCTAAATTCCATTGATAACCTCTTCTTTCATTAACTATTTTTTGATGAAATCTTGCTACATTTAATCTTTCCTTTTTTCTATTATTAGAATCTTTTTGTTTCCTACTTAATCGTCTTTGTCTAATTTTTAATCTTCTCTCATTCTTTCTATACCATTTTTGATTTTCAAATAGCATATCTTGACTGACAAGAAAATATTTAGCAGACATATCAGCAGAAAAAACTTTTGATTCTAAAATTTCATTTTGTAACTTTTGTTCAAAATCTTCTTCAATTAAAATAGAAACATAATAGTATCCTGAAGCATTTTTAGAAAAAGTCATTGATTTTATTTTAGAATCAAAAACTCTTTTATCTCTAAATTTAATCCATCCTAACTTCCCTGCTCTAATTTTTTTATTTTCAAAACCAACATCAATTCTCTGTGGCACTCTAAAATAATTATGATTCTTTTTTTTACTCTTAAACTTTGGAAATCCCGATTGTTTAACTTTAAAAAATTGTTGAAAAGCATTATCTAAATTTAAAATAGATTGTTGTATTATTTGGGCATCACACACTTTTAACCACTCATAACCATCTAACTTTTTAATTTCGGTGAAATCTTTCATAGCATCATAAGCAGAATACTTAATACCTTTTTTGTAAGCATCAATTTTATACTTAAGAACAGAGTTATATACAAATCGGGTTATACCAAAGTATTGTTCAAACAATTCTCTTTGCTTTTTATTAGGATAAATTCTAAATTTATGTGCTTTATTTATTTTCATTGTTTATTTTTTCATCAAGTATTCGTCTTAAAATATCAGATTCAGAAAGTTCAGTTTCTTCAACTTTCTTTTTTAACCATTGTTCTTGATTTTTAGTTATACTTATGCTTTTTCTTATCATTAGTTTCTCTTATATAATTTTTATATAATTATAATATAATATGTTTTTAAAAAACATCAAATCTAATTACAAGTGATTAGAAACAATTAAACCTAATTATAAGCATTTATATTAAAATACGTCTTAAAATCATAGTTTTACAGCAAAATTCATCCAAAAGCTAAAGCATTAGGCTTTCTTTTGCTGTTTTCTGTAATTACTTCGTATAATACCTGTTACCCACAAGCACTAATTAGCACTTCCAAACAAAGTTCGTGTGGTATTATAGA
>CAYTDH010000501.1:0-3660 GCA_964436325.1 uncultured Tangfeifania sp. | reverse complement strand
GTGTGTGATTTTGCAGGGAATGTTTATTGTTTCACGGAGGAGATACACGAATGAATTTACCTGGCGGTAAATTTTGGGAATAAACCGCAAAGACGGAAAGGCGCGAAGAAAGGAATCCCAGATTTGGATGAATGGGGACATGTGAAATTGATAAATTGATAAATTGTGAAATTGTAAAATTGAGACACACATTTTGATGATTGCAATACCGTAGGGACGCAAAATTTTGCGTCCATGTTGAATTATCCAATATAATTGTCTACAGGGGTATCATCTGTGGATTATTTTTTCTTTCACGAAATCCATGAATTTCAGTTTTTGTTGTTTTGTGCATTGGTGTTTTTGTGGCGTTTTTTTGGCATCAAAACGTTGAACCATAAAAATTCACTAAATTTGAAGTTTAAAACCCATAACTTATGAATGGATTTCGAATCGTTGAAAACCTCAAAATATCCCGCTGGCAGATTTTGGTCATCCTTTTCTTTTTGCAGTACTTTTCAGTCTTCGGGAGCCCGCAGGAAGAATCACTCAACCCTTTCCCCGGTGAAAAAACGGAGTGGAAAGGATTTGTGCGTTATGATTTTGAATTTGAAGGCAGGCAGGCCCATGTGGTGATGCCTGATAATGCACTGGTTGGTAATCCCTGGGTTTGGCGGGCACGATTTCCCGGTTGGCATACCGAAATGGACAGTCTGTTGCTTCTTGAAGGGTTTCATATTGCCTTCATCAACACCAATAACATGTATGGAAGTCCTGGTGCGGTGAAGCAGTGGGACCGTTTTTACGAATACCTGACATCCACGCATGGTTTTCATCCCAAAGTTTCGCTCGAGGGGGTCAGTCGCGGGGGATTGTTTGTTTACAACTGGGCCAAAAGCAATCCGGAAAAGGTAAACAGCATTTACACCGAAGCCCCGGTGTGCGATTTCAAAAGCTGGCCGGCTGGTTTTGGCAATGGAAAGGGGAGCGCATCCGACTGGACCCGGCTCAAAAAAGAATATGGATTTGCTTCGGATGAGGAAGCCCTGGATTATAGCGGGAATCCCATTGATGGACTGGAAGCCCTTGCCAGGGCAAAAGTGCCTGTTTTGCACATGATTGGGCTCAACGACCAGGTGGTTCCCCCCGAAGAAAATACGTTCATACTGATTGACCGGTATGTAAAACTGGGCGGCCCCGCCACCATTATTCCCTGCACCGAGGGGGAACAGGACTTGTACGGGCACCATTTTCCCATAGAAACACCCCGTTTGGCTGCCGATTTTATTCGGTACCATACCCCCCTGAAAGAAGAGCTGCTTCGTTCTGCTGATTATCATAGTCTTCGCAAGGGCATTCGCAACAGCCTCCTGAAATTCCAGAGGGAGAAGAAAGGACGTGTCGCCTTTTTGGGAGGGTCCATCACCTATAACGGGGGATGGCGTGACAGCATCTGTCATTATCTGGAGCAACGTTTTCCCGATACCGATTTCGAATTTATCGCCGCAGGGATTCCATCCATGGGGACTACCCCGGCTGCTTTCCGTCTGGAACGCGACGTCTTGTCACATGGACCGGTGGATTTACTTTTTGAGGAGGCTGCCGTGAATGACGCAACCAACGGAAGAACTTCAGAAGAACAAATAAGAGGAATGGAAGGCATTATCCGGAATGTGCGGAGCCAAAATCCCGCTGCAGATATCGTCATCATGCATTTTGTGGATCCCCAAAAGATGGAAACTTACCGCTCGGGTGAAATACCGCAAGTCATCCAAAATCATGAAATGGTAGCAGCCCATTACCACATACCCACCATTAATCTGGCCAGGGAGGTCACCGATCGCATCGATGCCGGTGAATTTTCCTGGGAAGAGGACTTTAAAAACCTGCATCCCTCCCCGTTCGGACAGGAAGTGTATTTTCGCTCCATGAAGGCCTTTTTCGAAAAGGCATGGTCTGGCGGTGTTGCCGCGGATGACAAAACGGAAGTTTTTTCACTTCCTGAGCCCCTGGATGAATGGAATTATGGCAACGGGAAGTTGCTTCCATCCAAGGATGCACGTTTAATTAAAGGATGGGAGATGATAACCGGTTGGAATCCGGAAGACGGGAAAGGAACACGCGCCAATT
Organism: uncultured Tangfeifania sp.; assembly: GCA_964436325.1. Taxonomy (GTDB): domain Bacteria; phylum Bacteroidota; class Bacteroidia; order Bacteroidales; family Prolixibacteraceae; genus Tangfeifania. The sequence continues at coordinate 1,551 of CAYTDH010000501.1, read as the reverse complement.
ATGTCGATGTTCCTATGTTGGTAAGCCAGGAGGCAGGGAGCCTGCTTGAATATTCGTTTAAAGGGAATGCCGTGGGAATTGCTGTGGCTGCAGGTCCCGATGCCGGAATTATTAACTACCGCATAGACCATGGTCCCTGGCGGGAGCAGGATTTGTTTACCCGCTGGAGCATGCACCTGCACCTGCCGTGGTATTATACCCTCGCTGCAGGACTGGAAGAGGGGAAACATACCTTGCAAATCCGGATGAGCGGGGAGAATAATCCACTGAGTACAGGACACGCCTGCCGGATTCGGTATTTTTTTGTGAATGAAAAGGAATGAAAGAGTGGTATTGCGAAGTGATCCCTTTGAACGGGTAGATTTAAGTGCAAATTGTTAAGAAAAAAACTCAGGAAATGGAGTAATGCTATCGCATTGAAGATTTGAATTGATATTGCTGAAAATGGCAGTCCTCACTATTTATATGTTCCTTCCGGGATAAATATTTTTGGCGGGGATTGTACTGTAAGTTATGTATTAAAATTTAACAGTGATTAAAGGTTATGTTAAAATTATTTTTTGTTTTTACAGCATTTTTTCTTTGGACTGTATCTTCTGTGGGAGCTCAAAATGTGGCTGATGTTCCACTCCCAGCCCAACCCCAGTTAACCTGGCAAAATGCTGAACTTGCAGCACTCGTTTGCTGGGATTTACATGCCCACGACGGAGAGTTTTATGTGCAAAGTAAAGCCCGTATCTCCCCGGTGGAGGATTATAATATCTTTAATCCGGAAAAATACAATACCGACCAGTGGATAAAAACGCTTAAAGAAGCTGGTTTTAAAATTGCCATACTAACGGTAAGCCATGAAACAGGTTTTTTTCATCACCAGAGCGATGCTACTCCGTATTGCATGAAAGCTTTGAAATGGCAGGATGGAAAAGGGGACATACTGCGCGATTTTAAAGCATCTTGCGAAAAATATGGAATATTACCTGGTGTATATATCGGAACACGGTGGAATTCGTTTTATGGAGTTTACGATTTTAAGGTGAATGGCAATAACCAGTTTGCTGAAAACCGTCAGCAGCACTATAACAATATGATTGAGAAGATTGTGGAAGAAATATTTAGCCGATACGGTGACTGGGCTATGGTTTGGTTCGATGGTGGCGCCCATGGCCCCGAGCAGGGCGGTCCCGATGTGCTTTCGGTTTTTGAAAAATACCAGCCCAACTGCCTGTTTTACCATAATCTGCAACGCGCCGATATGCGCTGGGGTGGCAGCGAATCGGGCACTGTTCCATACCCGAGCTGGGGCACTTTTCCATATCCCTCCACCGGAGCTGGTGAAAGCGCAAAAGAAGAAATTCATGCAAATAATTTTGCGTTGCTAAAACACGGGGATCCAGACGGAGAATATTACATTCCTGCAATGAGTGATGCCCCGCTTCGCGGCCATGGCGGGCACGACTGGTTTTGGGAACCCGACCGCGAACATATCATTTATCCACTGGAAAACTTGATGAATATGTATTATAACTCGGTGGGCCACAACACTTCGCTAAT
>CAYTDH010000500.1:0-3674 GCA_964436325.1 uncultured Tangfeifania sp. | reverse complement strand
CCTTTGAAAATAAACAATTTTAATAGTATGAAATAAAACAATACACGATGAATAAAAACATGAAGTTTCAAAAAACACTTTTGGCTCTCGCTATTGGGGCCATTTTCTCCTGCGCACCTCAAAAGGAGAAAGGGAATCTGGTTGAGGTCGCACCTGAAGACGATTTTCAGGAGATTGTCCGTAAATCAACGCTGGTGGTCCCATCGGAGAGACAATATTCATGGCAGCAGCTTGAATACATTGCCTTTCTCCATTTTGGGCCCAACACCTTCACCGGCGTAGAATGGGGAACCGGAAAGGAAGACCCGGCTGTTTTCAATCCCACCGATTTCGATGCCGGCCAGTGGATTTCAGTAATCAAGGATGCCGGCATGAAACTGGCCATGCTCACGGCCAAGCACCACGACGGTTTTTGCCTTTGGCCAACCACCACCACCAATCATTCGGTGGAAAGCTCCCCCTGGGAAAACGGAGAAGGCGATGTTCTTGGAGAACTCACCAAAGCTGCGCGGGAAGCGGGTATCAAAACAGGCGTCTACCTCTCCCCTGCCGACCTGAACCAGATCGAGAGTCCGGAAGGAACCTATGGTAACGGCTCGGAAGCCCGGATGGTTCAGATTCCCTCCGATCCCGGATTACAGGAAAAAGCCGGAAAGGTATTTGAGTATGAACTCGACGATTACAATGCCCTTTTCATGAATCAATTGTATGAGGTTTTAACACAATATGGTCCCGTTCATGAAGTCTGGTTCGACGGTGCCAATCCCAAGCCCGGAACCGGCCAGACCTACAACCGGAAAGCGTGGTATGACATGATTCGTCAACTGCAGCCTGAGGCGGTAATCGCCATTAAGGGACCCGATGTGCGCTGGTGCGGTAATGAAGCCGGGCACACCCGCAAAAGCGAGTGGAGTGTGCTACCGGTCCCGGAGCACCCCGACACCTTTGACTGGCCCGATCTGCGCGCCGAAGACCTGGGCAGCCGCGAAAAGCTGGAGGGGGCAAAATACCTGTACTGGTACCCCGCCGAAACCAACACCTCCATCCGCCATGGCTGGTTTTACCGCGATGAAAATCAATATGTCAAAACAGTGGAAGATCTCCTTGATACCTGGTACCGGTCGGTGGGCGGCAATACGGTCTTTTTGCTAAACCTGACCCCGGACCGGCGCGGACTGATACCCCAGCGGGATGCAGAACGCCTGCGCGAAGTAGGAAGAATCATCGATGAATCTTTTCAAACGAATCTGGCCACCAAAGCCACAGTGGAAGCCTCAGGAAGCTCGCCGGGCAACAAGGCGGAGAATATGCTCGACGGAGATGCCGAAACCTTTTGGAAGCCTGCCGACGGCCAGGAACAAGCTGATCTGGTCTTAACCCTGCCACAGGAGGAAACCTTTAACCGGCTGGTTTTGCAAGAGTGCATCAAAACACAGGGACAACGCATAGAACGGTTTGCCATGGATGTATGGAAAGAAGATAAATGGCAGGAAGTGACAAGCTGGACCGTTGTGGGATATAAAAATATTCGTCGTTTCCCCCTCGTAAAGACCTCCAAAGTCCGGTTGCGCATCCTGGAATCGCGGGTAGCTCCTACCCTCTCTTTTGTGGGCCTGTATAAAGCCCCGGAGATGCTCTCCAATCCGGAAATAACCCGCGATAAAAAGGGGAAGGTCTCCATGTCCTGCCGCACCCCTGACCCCATTATCCGCTATACCCTCGATGGCTCTGATCCCGTAAGCAACTCTCCCATTTATGAGGGCCCTTTTGATCTTGCAGAAGGGGGTGTGATAAAGGCAGCAGCATTTATCAGCAGCGGGGCGGAAAAAAGCGAAACGGTGGAAGTCCGTTACGACCTCGCTCCGGCAAAATGGAGCGTAGTATCAACCACCTCAGCCCAAAACGGACTCGAAGGAACCAAAGCCATTGATGGCCGTCAATCCACCATGTGGCACACTCCCTGGGGCGATGAAGCCCCCGGTCATCCGCATTCCATAGAAATTGACCTGGGAGAAATGCTTCAACTCAAAGGATTTTCGTATCTTCCCCGGACTGACGGACGCCTCGGAGGCGTATGTAAAAGTTACCTGTTGGAAGTGAGTGAAGACGGTACCAACTGGAAAAAAGCAAGTGAAGGGGCTTTCGGCAATATCCGGAATAACCCCGTGAAGCAGCGCATCTTGTTCGAAAAAACCATGCCTGCCCGCTACCTGCGCTTTACCAGTCTTTCTAATGTGAACAGGGATGAAACGCTTTCAGTGGCTGAAATTGGAGTAATAACAAGATAGAAGCAATTCTGATAGGATGATGCTTTTGTAAAAAATAAGTACCTATGAATAAGAAAAAGATGCTGACATTATTGGCCTTGTTGCCTTCCTTCTTTTTTTGGAGTTGCAACAAACCAGCAGAAAAGCCTAACGTGGTATTCATCCTCGCCGATGATATGGGATATGGTGATGTTTCTTCGTTTAATCCGGAGTCAAAAATCAAAACCCCTTACCTCGATCAACTGGCTTCGGAAGGGGTGTCATTCACCGATGCCCATACCAGTTCTGCGGTTTGCACCCCCACACGATATGGCATTTTAACCGGCCGTTATAACTGGCGATCGACCCTTAAGCAAGGGGTTTTAAATGGTTTCAGCAAAGCATTGATCCCGCAGGACCGGGTTACTGTAGCTTCTTTTCTTCAGTCGCAGGGTTACATCACCGGCGGCATTGGAAAATGGCACCTTGGCTGGGACTGGAACAACGTTGAAGCCGGAAGAGACCAGGTGGATTATTCCCAAGAAATCCAAAACGGCCCGGTTACACGCGGCTTTGACTATTTTTACGGTTTCAACGGGTCGCTCGACATGCCCCCTTACGTCTGGGTGGAGAACGATATGCCCACTATGGTCCCGACCAAAACAACGGTGAACAGAGGGGATCAATCGTGGTGGCGCGAAGGGCTGACCTCCGATGACTTCGACCATGAGCAGGTCCTTCCGGATATTACCGAAAAATCGGTATCCTTTATCCGCAAGCATGCCGGAGAGGATAAGCCTTTTTTCCTCTATTTCCCCCTTCCTGCGCCACATACACCCATTCTACCCACCAAACCTTTCCAGGGCAAAAGCGGACTGGATAATCCCTACGGCGATTTTGTCATCATGGTTGACTGGGTTGTTGGGCAAATAGAACAGGCCCTCCGGGAAGAAGGGATTGAAGACAATACCCTGCTCATATTCACTACCGACAACGGGTGCTCCCCGGAGGCTGACTTTGAACAACTCGCCACCAGAGGCCATGACCCCAGTTACCATTTCCGGGGACATAAAGCCGATATTTATGAAGGAGGGCACCGGGTTCCTTTTATCGTTCGCTGGCCTCAACAAGTCAAACCGGGAGGAGTGTCTGACCAGATTGTCTGCACCACCGACCTGTTTGCCACCCTGGCAGATATCCTGGAGGCGGAGGTTAAGGATGATATGGCTGAAGACAGTTTCAGCTTCCTGGATGCCCTTGGGATTCCTTCCGATGCTCCCCGCAGGGATGCCATTGTTCACCATTCCATTAACGGATCGTTTGCCCTGCGCAAAGGCGACTGGAAAACCATCTTTTGCCCCGGATCCGGAGGCTGGAGTGCCCCGAGGCCCAATGCGGAAGGGATTGAAGACCTTCCCGGAGTTCAGC
>CAYTDH010000499.1:0-3683 GCA_964436325.1 uncultured Tangfeifania sp. | reverse complement strand
TAAGCGAAACGAATTGCGGGTCCTTTTTATCGAAATTATCGACCATGGCTTCGCGGGCTCTCCTTAAGATTTCTTTTAGCTGGTCGGCAATAATGAGTTCTTCTTCTGATACTTTTGTAAACCTGAAAATTACGTCTTCAAGCGCCACATTTAGTAAGTTAGTCGTGTCGGCTTTATTTTCGATGTTTTCTTTCAGGTGAAGCAACCCAAGGTGGTTATTGACTTCGTTGTAAAGTTGATTTGTTTTTTGAAAGTCGAGTTTTTTCAGTAATTCGTAATGCCCCAGGAGGCGAATGATGTTGTATATTTCACGTGCATTGCCCAGGGCTTTTTTCAATGCCTGGACTTTTTTTACGTCCTCTATTTGGCTGACTTGCTGCTGGAATACCTCTGCATTTTCAGTATTGAAATGAAAGAGTTGTTCCTTGATATCCTCAATTTCATTCTCGATTTCCTCTTTGGTTTTAAAAAGGTTGGAATAATGCTCGAATTCATCGCCCAGTTCTGCCTGAAGTTCTTCGAAATAGGCTTTGTTTGTTGCGTCGAATTCTTTACGTATATCGGCAAAATCGACTACATACCCGTACCGAAAATCATTGTACCGACGATTTACCCGGGTAAGCGCCTGAAGCAAATTATGCCGCTTTATAACACGCCCAAGGTATAATTTTTTCAGACGTTTAGCATCGAAGCCTGTAAGCAGCATGTTATAAACAAAAAGGAAGTCGATTTTTCCGTCTTTATAATCTTCTACTGATTTTTTGCGGTCCTCTTTTGTGCCTTCATCATGCAGGATTAAGGCTCCCGATTTAACCTTACAGGCATTTTTTCTTTTCGAGTTGTAGGATGTTTTAGGTTCTGCTGCTGCCGGTAGTTCTTCTTCCGGTTTAGCCTGCAGGTATTTTTCATTGAAAATATTGTAAAGCTCTGTTGCCTGTTCCGAGCTGTCGGCAACTACCATCCCGCCAATAGTGGAGTCATTAAATGTGTAGCGGCTTTTTTCAAAATCCTCAATGATGTAATCGAGCATGGGCTCCACAAATTTTGGGTGGGCAAATACCTCTTTTTTACTTACGTCTCCTTTTAATACTTCAACTTCTTTCAATGCCTTTTCAAGTACCATTTTATAATTGGTTACTATTTCCTCGCGGATTAACCTCAGCGTGTATCCGTCGGCTATTGAAGCGTTGTAGTAGTATTTATGAATGTAACCGCCAAACAGGTCTTTAGAGTTGTATTCGTCACTTAACAGCGGTGTTCCCGTCAGTCCTATTTTAATTGAGCTGGGGTCAGATTCTTTAAGGTTTGCCAGGAAACTTCCTTTTGGATTATAACTGCGGTGTACCTCGTCGAGAAAATAGATGCGCTGAATGTTAATGTCGTAATCATTTCGGATAATGACATTTGGGTCATCCTCGAATTTTTGAATGTTAACCACTGTAATTTCAGGTTTGCCGGAATGGTTGTGCAGGGCTGTTGTTTTTTTTATTTCCCGGGCGAATTCATTGCGTGAATTTACTGTGTGCACTACCAAGCCACGGCTTGAAAATTCACGTTTTGCCTGAATGAGCAGGTCGAGACGGTCAACAATAAAATAAAACTTGGGTATGATGGATTTCTTTTGGTAGTAGTCGGTTAAGTACTTGACGTTGTAAAATGCGAGGGCTGTTTTTCCGCTTCCCTGAGTATGCCAGATAATTCCTTTTTTAATCCCTTCATCTAACTTTTGTTCAATGGCTTTCGTGGCAAATATTTGCGGATATCGCATGATGTGTTTTTCATATCCTTTTTGTTCTTTTACGTAAGCAAATCCATATTGCAACAGGAATTTAAGACGTTCTTTGCAAAAGAGAGAGGTGAGAATACGATTGGTGGGTGTGTTGGGATTTTTATTTATTATGAATTCCGGGCTGTGCTTAATGATTGCGTGGTTGTTATCTTTTAAAACATAATCTTCCAGCTCATCGTCTTCCGGCTGAAAAATTTCTTTCAGGTTTAGGTTTTCCTCTTCGCGGAAAAAGTTGAATACCGGATTTGAATACGAAGAAGATGCATAAAAGGCTCCCTGAAGCTGCTCGGTTGATTCGTCGTCGTATTCCATGTTGTTAGAGAATACCATCAGTTGGGTAATATTGACGAACCTCCTGAATTTTTTATTCTTGAAACGTTTGTTTATGCGTTCTTTTTCGGCAATAATGCCCTCGCGGTTATTGGGTTTTTTAACCTCGATGAAAAAGAGCGGCAAGCCATTTATCAGCAGCGTTATGTCGGGACGGAATTCTTCGTCATCGTTTTTGCAGGTTAGCTCGGTGACTACATTGAAGGTATTGTTATCGAAATTTTCAAAATCAATGAGTTTTATGCCGCTTTTCTCGATGAGTTTTTCGAAGAAAGCTTTCCCCAGGTCTTCGTTATCGAGGGTAAGAATTAATTCTTCGATTTGTTTTTCAATCTCTTCCGGCTCACTATCAGGATTAATATCTGTTATGCTTTGCTTTAAAATTCCAGTGAAAATGTTAGTCTCTTTATCCCACAGGGATTCTTTTAAAGAGATGTAATTATAACCTAATCGGGTTAGATGGAGAATGGCTGGGATTTTAACACGTGTGTCTTCATTGTGAGCCATAGGTTAAGTTTTGAAATATGCTTAATTTGATTCTCAAAAATATGAAAATTCAGACAGGTTTTGCAGAAAACCGCAACTTATTTGGGTTGGAACTGATTTATAGTCTTAAGATTATTCTCAGCCCTCTAAATAAGCAGTTTGTTATCCTCATAGCAGAATTTAGATTGACCTTACAAAAGAATACTTTTCTGTTTTTGCACCCTAATTATGTGCTAAGCATATTTATTTCTGATAATGAGAATGTTAATGGCGAAGGCACCTACTATATCTATCAGAATATTTTTCCGAGTTGGGAAAGCACGCCGGGGGGATAGTTCCATTATTTTTAGTGAGTCAATTCCGCCCGAAAAGAGTATTATAACATTGCCAAGAAAAGTTCCTCCATGCTTTCCATTTTTGAATCGTGTCGGGATTCAGATAAAATCCAAATTGAGTCTTCATGTGAATACCATCTCCCTTTTTGCAAATTCCGGTATTTGCGACACATCACCTTAAGTTATTTTACTAAATTAGTTGCTGGAAATCAACCTGATTAACCATTTGCAAATGCTTGTAACCGGATATGGTTTTAAAAATCAGTTTTTTACGCTAAAATTGAGAATAACGAAATATATGCACCTGGTACTTATATACAAATGTTAGCGGGCATTAAAATGACAGAACAGTTTATAAAATACAAACCGAAACGGAAAGGGAATTGAAATAGCTGTATTTTTTAACCGTCAAGTGCGCTGCCGGATTCCTTTTTGGTGTTCACCTTTGAATAATTGCTGCAACAAAATTTTTTCTAAAAAAAAAGTTCCGGGGTAGTTTACAACCAAAAAAAAGGCAAATGCCCTTTTAAAATCATGATGAATATTGCAAGCGACGGATCGTTGATACCCTGTGCAGAAATCACAGCTTTAAGCGTAATTATAGTCGCAATTCAGATTTTAAAACAGTTTTGAAATCGCTTACTATAATTGTTGAACGTTCATTGAATGATTCAAAAAAACAGAAGAACATTTTATTTCTGCAACGGGCACAAAGTTACGATATCGTATTCGTTTAAAATTAT
>CAYTDH010000498.1:0-3686 GCA_964436325.1 uncultured Tangfeifania sp. | reverse complement strand
TGAGATTGGCAGTTGATTCCCAGCACTATTATCATATTGTTTGTTCGTATCAAACCATATTGTATTTCATTGTAAAAATGAGTGGCTCAATTAAAACATCTTCTGAGGAGAAAAATAAAATAGCTGATTTTGCAATTTTAATTGAATTTATGTTGTTTTTGTATTCAAAATTAGCTATATTTGAGAAAAATTTATGGATTATGGAGGAACAACAAATAACATACAGCAATATTCCGATGGAAATTTCGGTGCTTAGGGAAGCCGTTTCCGATTACCGCGCACAAAATAACAGAATAAGCAACATGGAACGTTCCGGCGACCTGATACGCGTGCGAAGAGGATTGTATGTAGCCGACCCACGATTAAGCAATCAGGAGATTTCGCGCGAATTAATTGCCAATAATTTGTATGGGCCATCGTATGTGTCTTTCGAAAGCGCACTCTCTTACCATGGGCTTATTCCCGAGAGAGTAAATGCTGTAAGTTCGGCAACAATCAGAAGAGCGAGAAGCTACACTACTCCTTTGGGTTTATTTGAATTCGTTACTGTACCCCGCGATTATTTTCATATAGGAATAGAGCAGATAATAGTTGAAAACCAATACGCATTTTTGATAGCATCACCCGAAAAGGCAATTTGCGATTTAATTATAACCACATCCGGATTGAGGTTTCAATCGGTAAAGGCTGCACGGGAATACCTTCTTTACGATATGAGGATAAGCATAGATGAACATGAAAACTGGGACACTGATATAATTACGCGATGCTCGGAACACGGCAGAAAGAGACGAGAACTTAATTTTATAAGAACGGTATTACAAAATGGCTGATATTTTTAATCAAATGTTGTCGAGGTACAACATAAAAACAAAAGAGGACCGTCAAAATGCAGTGCATGAGGTAATGCAGCAAATTTGTCTGGCAGGATTAAACAGGGCAGGTTTTTTCGACAAAGCTGCTTTTTATGGCGGCAATTGCTTGCGTATATTTTATGGACTGCCCCGTTTTTCGGAAGACATGGATTTTTCGCTGACAGAAATTGATGACACATTCAGTTTAGAGACCTATTTCGATGCCATTGCGAATGAATATACCCTACTTGGGCGTAAGGTTCAGATTCAGAAAAAGGAAAAAAGCCAGGACACACAAATAGAATCTGCATTTTTGAAAGACAATACCGACATTGTAAATATCAGGTTTCAAACCGAACCTTCCATAAAAATTAAAATTGAAGTAGATAAAGTTCCTCCCTTAAAATTCAACACCGAACATAAACTTCTGCTTTTGCCATTTTCGTTTATGACACGGTGTTTTACCTTGCCCGGTCTTTTTGCAGGAAAAATACACGCTTTAATGTTCAGAAAATGGCGCAATCGCGTAAAGGGCCGTGACTGGTACGATTTTGAATGGTATATACGAAACAATGTACAACTTGATTTTTACCATTTTAAAGAAAGGGCTATCCAAAGTGAAGGAATTGAATTTGAAAATTTAACGCCCGAACAATTCAAACAATTATTGAAAGAAAAAATCAATTCGACTAATATTGAAATGGTAAAAGCTGATGTTCGCCGTTTTGTTATAAACCCTCGGGAGCTGGATATTTGGTCCACAAATTATTTCCTGCAAATCACTGATATGATGAGATTCGCAGGTACCTAAAGATGTTTTGCCGGCAACCTCGTAAGGCCAACGCGGAGCAGTTCCAACAAACCGGCGACTAATTCAAACTTTTGGTTCACCTGTTTGAAAGGTTTAGGGATTCAATCAGATGGAAAAATATGGCAGGAATGCGGGATATATTAATTCATGATTATCTGGGTGTTAGTTATTCCATTGTTTGGGATGTTGTTAAATCAGTATCAGCCGGTTTTTATTGTTTCGAAATACATATTTTCCGGCTTCACGAATTTCATCCACCAGTGTTTTTATATGCGTGCACGCCTTATCGCGGATGATTTTTGATGCGTTGGGATCGGCTTTGTCGCCGTTTGCTTCGGCCAGCAGATTGGCCAACTCATATGATTTGTTATCAGCTTTTATGAATTGCTCAAGAACAATCCACAACTGCCGCTCGTTTGAGCTTTGCTGTAAGAGGGGGTGGGTTGTTATGCATTTGTAATGCTTTTATTGCATAGATTGCAAATATGTGGTCTCTTTGCTTTATTGCTGTTTGAGTCCAAAAAATTGTTAATCCATCCATTTAGAATCTGCTTTTTTCAAATCCCTATCAGATACTAAATTTCCAAGTTTTATATCATTCTCACTCATCAACAACATCTCAATTTGTTCTGAATCCAGATTTAATTTATCCTCTTTCTGAGTTGAATTAAAAATATTCTCAATCGCATTGAGTAGCTGTTCATTATCTGCAACCATAATTTTATCAATCAACCTGTTTTTTACAATATCTATTGTTTTCATACCCAATTTTTAATACAATAATCGTGAATTTTGACGGTTCTGCCAAATGCTGCATAAAAGTACTGAAAGCTCAGAAAAAATGTTGATATGTAAGTTCCATCGAATTCAATTAAATCCCATCGCTTTATTAAAAATACAAATTTTCGGAATTAAGGTGGTGTTGGCTTTTACTATCGGTTTTTGCTTGGAATAGGACACAGAATGCGTATTTTTCCAACTACCCCTCGTTTGAGCTTTGCGGAAACGAGGGGTAAGCTGTTTAGCATTTGCAATGCCATGCCATGCCGAATAATACCATAGGTTTCTATTCCAATTCTTTTTCGATACGATGAACAAGGAAGTATGGGAGATTGAACCAATTATCTTTTTACAGGCAAGAGTGCGTACTGTTTTTCAAAAATAAAAAATAAATCATCGTGTGATTCTCCTTAAACAACCTCCACCATGAGAACGGTTTAATAAATATTCCGGTATTTCTCGCTGACTGGTCAAAGAGATTTATTGAGATGATATGACCTGATTTGATGGACTTGTTCTGTACTTGATTAATAAAAATTTATAACTTTGATTAAAAATAATATTATGGGTTTTGCATTAACAAATAAAACTATTGATAAATATTTTGGGTTTTTATCCCGTCTCGATAACAATTCCAAAAAGAAACTTATAATTAAGTTAACCGAGTCAATTGAAACCACCTCAGATGAAAGTTTTAGTTTAAATGATCTTTTTGGAGCATGGGAAGACAGAAAAGATTCCGATAGTATTATCAAAGAGATAAAAGATTCAAGAGTTGAAAAAAAATATACTGCTGGATTTTAATGGAATATCTGCTTGATACAAATATCTGTATTCATTTCTTCCGTGGAAAATTTGATCTAATAAAAAAGTTTGAAAAGATTAAACTTGAGAATTGCGCTATCTCGGAAATAACTTTGGCAGAACTTGTTTTTGGGGCAGAGAATAGCGACAATCCGGTTAAAAACCATATACTTATAGACAAATTTATAAGTCGGGTAACCATCATTCCAATCTATGATTCGATTTATTTGTATGGAAAAGAAAAAGCCAGATTAAGGAAGCTTGGTACCATGATTAGCGATTTTGATTTAATCATAGGCTGTACTTCAGTCGAAAAAGAGCTTACTCTGGTAACTGAAAACGTTCATGAATTTGAACGAATTTCCAACATCAGAATTGAGAATTGGATTCATAGAACAAAAAAAAGGTAAAATATTATTCATTGCTATTCAACTGAA
>CAYTDH010000497.1:0-3687 GCA_964436325.1 uncultured Tangfeifania sp. | reverse complement strand
TGGAGACGGTGAAAAAAGGACGTGAAAACAAGCAGGGAATTACCCTTGTGAAAATTCGTGGAATGAAACACTCTCATTATGAATTTATTTTCCAATTTTCCAATGATGGGCTAATATTGGATGAGCCCCCGGATGAATACAAAAGCGTAAAAAATATTTAAAAATTTGCGCTTCAGGATGTATTCAGCCAATTTGATTCGATGAGCACTGCAAATGAGGAAGAATAAAAAAAACATGCTTCATGGGTCCTGTATTACCAAAAAAATTACTTTTGAAAAAAATTAAAAACAGTGAATATTCAATAATTTTTTTCAGCCCATGAAATCATCATTTTTCTCATTTTTTATGCTTTGCCTCTTTCTGAATTCGGCACCGCTTCATTTAAATGCTCAGGATACAGCTAAACCCGATTGGGAAAATCCCCTGATGTTTAACCAAAACAAAGAAAAACCCCATGTTCCGGTAATCCCTTTCCGGACTGTTGAAGAAGCTTTAACCCAAAAAAGGAACGAATCGGTCTATTACAAAACCCTGAGCGGGACGTGGAAATTTCACTGGGTTCGAAAACCAGCCGACCGGCCAACAGATTTTTACCAGCCCGGATACGATGTTTCCGGATGGGATGATATTCCGGTTCCCTCCAATTGGGAGTTAGAAGGCTATGGAATTCCGATTTATGTCAATCATCAGTATGAATTTGCCGACTTTAAAGCGCCCGTTTCAGATGAAATGAAATTCATTGACAACCGGTATCCTGCCAATCCGGGAAATGTTCCCGACGATTACAACCCGGTAGGGTCGTACAGGCGCACATTTACCATTCCCCAAAGCTGGGACGGACGCCAGGTATTCATCCGGTTCGGAGCAGTAAAATCGGCCTTTTATCTTTGGATAAACGGTCATGAAGTGGGATACAGCCAGGGAAGTAAAACCCCCGCTGAATGGGATATTACATCTTACCTCACAGAGGGGGAAAATACCGTTGCCGCTCAGGTTTTCCGGTGGTCTGACGGGTCTTACCTGGAGTGCCAGGATTTCTGGCGCATCAGTGGAATCGAACGTGATGTGTTTCTTTATTCCAAACCCAAAATGCGAATTCGTGATTATTTTGTTCATGCTGACCTGGATGCAGCATACCAAAACGGACTCTGGAAGCTGGAAGTGGATTTGAAAAACCATAATGAAAACCAGCAGCAAGGAAAAGTTGAATTAGAATACCAGCTTTTCGATGCCCAAAAGAATCTGATTGCCCGGGATTCCAAAGATGCTGAATTCGCCCGGAAGGATAATATAAAACTGACCTTTAACAAGGAAATTCCCAACCCGCACAAATGGACTGCGGAAACACCTTACCTTTATTCACTGGTTATTATCCTGAAAAACGAGGATGGAGAAATAATGGAGACCGTTTCCTCCAAAACAGGATTCCGCAAAATTGAACTCATCAATACGCTTTTTCACGTAAATGGTGTTCCTGTATTGATCAAAGGAGTTAACCGTCATGAACATGATCAATACAAAGGTCATGTTATCAGCGAAGAAGCGATGATAAAAGAAATTGCGCTGATGAAGCAATTCAACATCAATGCGGTCAGGTGCAGCCATTATCCAGCCTCCCGGCGGTTTTACGAACTTTGCGATCAATACGGCCTTTATGTAACCGATGAGGCCAACATCGAGTCGCATGGCATGTATTACGGGGAGCATTCGCTGGCAAAAAAGCCCGAATGGGAAACAGCGCATGTTGACCGCATGATGCGTATGGTAGAGCGCACCAAAAACCACCCGTCGGTGGTGGTTTGGTCCATGGGAAATGAGGGTGGCGACGGCGTCAACTTTACTGCCGGTTACAACGCCATAAAAGAACGTGACCCCTCCCGCCCAGTTCAATACGAAAGAGCCATCATGGGCGACAATACCGATATTTTCTGTCCCCAGTACCCAAGTGTTAGAACACTGGAAACTTACGCCTCCGAATGGCAACCTAAAACCATGATCTCCAGTGAATATTCACATGCCATGGGAAACAGCAACGGAAACCTCATGGACTTATGGGAGGTCATTTATGCAGAAGGGAACGACCAGTTGCAGGGAGGACACATTTGGGACTGGATAGACCAGGCATTGGTAAAAACCGCCGAAGACGGCACCCCTTTCTGGGCCTATGGTGGCGATTATGGAGAGAATATGCCCACCGATTACAATTTTGTCTGCAACGGAATTATCTCAGCCGATTACACCCCCCAGCCCGCCATACAGGAAGTAAAATATGCCTACCAATACGTTCGCTTTCAAAAAACACCGGACGGCTATCAAATCTCCAACTTCCACGATTTCATCGATTTAAGCCGTTACGCCATCGATTGGACGGTTACCGGAAACGGGGAAAAACTTTTCACCGGGACGATTGGCTCTCTAAACCTTCCCCCACGCACGAGCAAAGAAATTCCGGATCCGGTACCTGATTTTAAGCCTGAACCGGGAGTAGAGTATTTCATTGACTTCTCCGTAAAAAATAAAGAAGATCTGCCATTCCGGCCAGCAGGTTTCGAAGTAGCACACGACCAGTTTAAATTGGATGCCTATATTCCGCTCGCCAATAACCAGGCGGTAAAGGGCAGTCTGGAATTTTTGGAGGATCAGGAAGAAATAACCGTAACGGGAGAAAATTTTCTTGTCCGTTTCGATAAAAAATCGGGGCTTCTTTCCTCCTATGAAATAAATGGGTTGGAATTGCTTCAAAAAGGACCTCAAATCAATTTCTGGCGCCCACCCAATGACAACGACAAGGGCAATGGCATGATCAACCGTTTGGGCATTTGGCGCAGCGCAACAAACAATGCAATACCCCGGGAAATCAGTGTAAAACAACCGGGAAAAGGTACGGTCAGGGTTACTGTGGTTTTTGGCCTGGAGGAGATTAACGGCATCAACCAGGTTGATTATACGATAAAGGCAAACGGAAAAGTAACCCTTACCACTTCGCTGAACCTTCAGGGCGATGAGGAATTACCCAACCTGCCGCGTTACGGCCTGAGATGGGAATTGCCGGTTCATTTTGATAACCTGGAATACTTTGGAAGAGGTCCGCACGAAAATTACATTGACCGCAACCGGAGTGCTTTTGTTGGCCTCTATTCGGGAAAAGTAGCCGATCAATATTTTAACTATGTCCGTCCCCAGGAAAACGGATACAAAACAGATACCCGGTGGTTTGAACTGCGCAACCAAAACGGTGTGGGCATCAGGGTTACCGGAGACCCACTTATCGGTTTCTCAGCCTTGCACAATCCCATTGAAGACTTCGACATGAAAGACATGAATGATTACCGCCACACCAATGACATTCAAAAAAAGGACGGGGTATTCATTTGCTGTGATCTGAAGATGATGGGCCTGGCAGGGGACAATTCCTGGGGCGCACGTCCCTATCCCGAATATTCTGTTCCGGCCCAGGACTATCAGTTCAGCTTCACGCTGGAGCCTGTCTTTTAGAATTTAAGGGGAAATGACAAAAGGGGAAGAGGGAATTACGAATTACGAATTACGAATTACGAAATGGAGCATAGAAATCGTTCAGTAGCGGGCCATTTTCTTCCGTGACGCATAGAAATCGTCCAGTGGCGGGTCAAAAACTGCCGTGGCGTTGAAAAATCGTCCCGTGGCAGATCATTTTCTGCCGTGGAG
>CAYTDH010000496.1:0-3688 GCA_964436325.1 uncultured Tangfeifania sp. | reverse complement strand
TATGAAACAGCCAATTTTACACGGGTAAACGATAATGGTGAAGTGGAGGGTAGTCAGGTAATGCTGGATACATTGAAAGCAAATTTTTAAGTAGAACAGGTGGCATTTTGCAGCCTTTCTAAACGGAGATGGTTTTCGTTTTTATAAAAAAAGACAATGAGTCGATTTCAAAATGGGAAAAAGCTTTTTGCAACCACTGATTTTTGGGGAAATATCTTCAGGTATCAGGGGTTCATGAACAAGAGGCAACTGGATGGTTTGAACAAACAACTTGCTTTGTTGGGGGTAAAACGGCATCAATGGCTTGTTGATACTACCGAAACATATTATGACGAATATCCGTTGGGATTTGATTTGCTTGCAGAAGCAGTTAAATCTGCTCATGCACACGAACTGGAGTTTTATGCTGTAATAAAACCATTTGAGGCAGGAGGTTATTCGCCATTTTTACCGCTTACCATGCCTTTCCCCAAAGATGCCGTTGCTTTTAAAGATTTGCACGGAATATGCCCGGTTGCCAGGCCTTTTGCCGTAAAAAATCCTCAAATGAATTTGAAAAGAAAGCCGGGCACATTTGAATTTAACGGCCCTGTAACAGCAATCCGGCTGGTAAAAGGAGATGATAAACCCACACGAATAAAACAAGAGCATTTATCCATTAAAACAAGCCCTACAAATAACAAATTTATTCAATACAATGGGCCGGTTTCTTTTTACGAAACGGTTGAATGGAAATTTCGCTTTCCCAAATGGCGGGAATGCAGGGTTCTTCACCTGGAAGGTTTAAAAATACCGGAACATCATAAATACATTCTGATTGAGTGTTCGCTGGCGGATAACAGTGGAGATTTCAGCAATGAGAACGAGAACATCATTGAACTTTTGGGTTCGGATGAGGATATTTTACCACATACCTTAAGTCCGGGCCGGATTACATGGGATGAGCATAATAAAAGCATTTACCAGTCCGATTTATTTCCCCTGTTGTTTCGTTATTTCCAATTGCCTGAGGTGCAGAAAGAAATTGAAAATCAGCAGAGAATGGAAGAACATTACAGTGATTTTTTCTATTTTCTAAAAAGCGGGTTTCAGTTAACCGACTGGACCATCCTGGATAAACAGGGGTATATTGCCGTTGCCTGTGGTAAACCCCAATACATGTTGGGTAATTTACATCCCATTTATCCGGAAGTATGTCAACACTGGCTCGATTTGACACAGTTCTGTTTGGACCGCGGTGTGGATGGTGTCAGCTTCCGGGTTGCCAATCATACCCGTTCACCCGAATCCTGGGAATATGGTTTCAATGAACCGGTACTGGAGGCCTCAGCCGGTAAAACCGATTACCCAACCATCAGTCGCATAAACGGTAATGCCTATACAAAGTTTTTACGCGAAGCAAAGCAGCTGGTTAAAAGCTGCGGTAAAACCATGATGGTTCATCTGAATGCAGAAATGCTGATGCCCGACAACCGGGGACGTCAATCTCCGCTTCCGCCGAATTTTGAATGGCAGTGGGAAAACTGGGTAAATGAAATTGCCGATGAACTGGAATTCCGCGGCGGCTACATGCTGCGGCCATGGAATCTGACCAAAGCCCTTGATATTTTCAGCACTGTAACAAGGGCTGCGAATAAGCCCATTTATTATCAGAGCGACTTTCACAGCATGACAAACAGCGGGGGACGTATGGTTCGGAAAATACAGGAAACAGAACTGGTAAAAAGTCATAAAGGATTAGATGGACTGGTTTTGTATACAACCAACAATTACACTCAAATAGACAACAACGGTGCGGTTGAAATCATGCCGTTTATAAAAGAGGCAATGAAATCATATTAAATATGACTGTAATGAAAAATCCAATGAATCGGCGCTCCTTTATTTTAAAGATGGGCTATGGTGCGGGTTCTCTAAGCTTAATGGGCGCTACAATGCCGTTTAATACTTTTATATCGCCAGACAATTCCAGCCCGAAAACTGTAAAAAAACTATTTGCAACAACTGATTACACCGATAATGTAATTATCAATAATAGTTTGATGAGCATCTCGCAATTAGATGATTTGCATCGATGTCTCGCAGAAATGGGTGTAAGCCGTCACCAATGGATTTTTGATTCATTTTGGGGGATGGATGAAAAACATCCCCATGGATTTGATGTGTTGGCGGAAGCAGTTAAATCTGCACATGCCCATGGAATTGAATTTTATGCGTTGATAAAACCCTTTGAGGGAGGCGGATTTGGCTACTTTTTACCACATACAATGCCTTTTTCTGATGATTCTGTTGCATTCAAGGATATACGGGGAATTTGTCCAATTGCACGTAAGTTCGCTGCCGAACATCCGGAAATGAATTTGAAGCGTAAACCGGTTACTGATGAATGGGATGCTACTGTTAAAACTATCAACCTTGTTAAATGGAATGATGAACCTACCCGCATAAAAAAGGAACATCTTACTATTTTAACCAGTTCAACCAATAATAAATATGCTCCTTACCACGGAGATTTTTCATTTCGGGAAACTGTTGAATGGAGATTTGGTTTTCCAAAATGGAGACTTTGTCGTATCATTCATCTTGAAAACTTAAATATTCCCCAAGAGCATAAATATATTTTAATTAAGTGTCTATTGGTAGATGAGAAAGGAGACTTTAGTAACGAAATGGGCAATATTATTGAAATTATCGGGGCAAACGACAAGATTATACCAAATATTCTTAGCACAGGACCGGTTTCTTTTGAGTTACACAATAAGGCTATATATCAGTCTGATTATTTCAAGCAGTTGGTGCCATATTTGCGTTCATCAATTGTTCAAAAGGAAATTGATAATGAACAAAAATTGAAAACGCATTATGATAATTTTTACAATTTTGGCAAATATGAACTAACAGACTGGATAACTCTGGACAAACAGGGTTATATTGCGGCTGCTTGTGGAACGCCTGAATATATGATTGGCAATATGCACCCTATTTACCCCGAGGTTCGTAAGCACTGGCTTGATCTTGTCAGTCATTGCCTCGACAGAGGAGTGGATGGAGTCAATTTCAGGGTTGCTAATCATACACGAATTGCTAATTATTGGAATTATGGATACAATGAGCCAGTATTAGAAGCAGCTAAAGGGAATACAGATTATCCAACTATCAGTCGCATAAATGGCAATGCCTATACACAATTTCTGCGCGAAGCGCGTGAATTAATCAAAAAACAGGACAAAGGATTGTCAATTCATCTACATGCCGGAATGCTGGTGACAGATGAACGAGGCCGGTTGCCTGTTCTACCGCCAAATTTTGAATGGCAATGGGAAACCTGGGTGAATGAAATAGCCGATGCATTGGAATTTCGGGGGAGTTGGACTTTGCGGCCATGGAATTTACAAAAAGTCCTTGATATTTTTAGCAACCATACAATGGCAGCTAAGAAGCCATTTTATTTTCAGAGTGACTTTCATACAATGACAAGCGATGAGGGCAGAAAGCATTGTAAATCCTATGAAGTTGATCTTGTGAAGAGCCATCCCGGGATTGACGGTTTTATTTTATATGAAACAGCCAATTATACCCATATTAATCACAATGGAGCAATTGAAGTGAAACCTTTTTTGAAGGAGGCACTTAAGCCTTATTATCATTCAAATAAGTAATTATTTGAAAATTATCAAATGTATTTAAT
>CAYTDH010000495.1:0-3697 GCA_964436325.1 uncultured Tangfeifania sp. | reverse complement strand
AAAAAAATTTGTTTGGAAGCATTTTATTTTAATTATTCGCAGAGGTTGTATTAAATTGTATAAAATTTAACAACCTGATGACATTAGTTAAATCTTTTTGCAATGCGGTTTTTATTGCTCTATTTTCTTTTTTGCCTGCTCATTTCAAAACCAGTGCAGGAAATGCCCAATTATTTGATAATGGAAAAAATACTGCTCAAATAGTTGATTCTCTTTTTGTACTATCTACTTCAAACATAAGTATTAATAGCGAAATTGCGCTTTTATATGCTGAAAAAGGGAAAGAAATTTTAAATGAAATTGAATATGTAAAGGGAGAGCAAAAATACTTTTTAATTAAAGCACAAATTGCGTATTACGATGATCAATATAAAAAAGCCCTTACATACTTCGATTCTCTTGGGAGCATTCTCCCCCTGAATATTGCCAGTCCTGATTTGGGCCGCTATTATTCATTCAAAGCGCTGGTAAACCATTATATCGGATACCAGGAGTTATCCATTGAAATGAACCTGAAAGCCATTTCAGTTTACGAAAAGCTTTCCGATTTTTCCGGCATGTCTGTTTGTTATAACGCTATTGGAAAAATCTACCTTGAACAGGGCGATTACGAAATAGCAGAACGGTATTTTAACCTGGCGTTTGATTTCAATCAAAAAACTTCAGATAATAACTCCCTTGGGATGATTTTCATAAACAAAGGATGTTTGAAAAATGAGCAAGATAGCCTTAATTTAGCTATGCAATTTTTCACAAGGGCATACGATCTGTTCCTTGAGGTGGGCGACATGAGGAGAATTGCGATTTCGCTTTATAATATTGCTGATGTACAGTCAAAAACCGGAGATTTTGCCGATGCCATTGCTAAACTGGATAAATCACTGGATATCTTTCAAAAGTTGGGTGAAAAGTACGGACAAGCCATGGTACTTTCCCGGAAGAGTATGACCTACAGGAAATCAGAAAATTATGATTTAGCTATTGCATTTGGTGAAGAAGCTTTTTCTCTTGCAACACGAATTAACAGTCAGTCTTTGAAAACCGAAGCACTTTTTCAGCTTTTCCAAACATATAAACTCACTAGCGATTGTTCTAAAGCGCTGGAGTCATTTGAATCCTACCATGCGAATAAAGCAGAAATGGATTCGAAAAACAGCGTAAAAAAGATTGCTGAAATTGAATATCAGGCTCAACTAACGGCCAACAAGAAAGACATTCAGCTTCTCAATCAGCAAAACCGTTCAAAAACATTGCAAGTTTATATTCTCATTGCAATCACCGGTATCATTCTTCTTTCAACATTTGGGCTGGTTCTCGTTTTAAGACTGAAAAACAGGAACCTACGGCAAAAACAGGAAATTCTTGAAAAAAGGAATCACCTTATTGATTTGGAAAACAAAGTGTTTGAAAAGGATCAAAAAATGCTTAAGAACAACCTCGAGTTAAAAAACAAAGAATTGGCCAGTCGGGCATTGGCTTTGATTCAGTTGAATGAAACACTGAAAAACATCAGCCTCAAAATGAATGATTTTCCATCGGATACGCTAAGCGGCAAAAAACAAGTTAAAGCTATTTTACAAGATATTCAACAGGCTACACACTCAAATATCTGGCAAGAATTCGACCTTGCATTCAGTCAGGTACACAACCTTTTTTATGAAAAGCTATTCGATATATGCCCCAATCTTTCAGCTACTGAAATAAAAATTGCCGCCTTGTTAAAACTGAACTTGTCGACCAAAGAAATTGCTGCCATCTCTTTTAAATCAGAAAGTTCAATTAAAACCACCCGACACAGATTACGCCAAAAACTCAACATCGGTGATAACGACAACCTTGTCGCTTTTTTATTACGACTTTAATGTCTTTATTTCTTTTGCTACCTTTTGTAACCTTCCCTGAAACTCTTTGTAACCCCTTTCATTGAACCGGTTTCATAAACTTGCCTTAAACTTGTTTATCGAAAAAGGAGCAATGAACAGGAAGAGAAAAAAAAAGGCAAGCGAAGATGAGCAACTTTTTGAAAAGCTTGAGACCCAGAATAAGGCCTTACAAAAAATTATTAAAAAATTAAAGTCAGGAAATAAAGAAAATAACCATAACAAAAATCAATAACTCAAAAGTGTAGTAAAATGAAAAAATTATTCTTAGTTGGTTTTGGATTGGCTTTTATTATAAGTCAGATGGTAGCACAGGTACCACAGAGTATTAATTACCAGACTATTGTTCGCAACAGCTCGGGCCAGTTGGTTAAAGACCAGGCTGTGAGCCTGAAGTTTTCCATTCATTTAAATTCGGCAACAGGACAGGAAGTTTATTCCGAGAAACAGGTGAAAACAACCAACCAGTTTGGCATAGTAAACCTTCACATTGGCAAAGGTTCTGTTTTATCCGGAGATTTTGAAATGATAGATTGGGGAGCCGGAAAGATGTTCCTGAAAACCTTTCTCGATTTAGGCGGAGGCAACAGTTTTACCGAAATGGGAAGCGCAGAAATGGTTTCGGTTCCATACGCGTTATACGCCGGTTCTATTTATGTAAATTATTCAAACGACACGCTTTATATCGGAGATAAGGCCATTTACCTGCCCTCAGAAGGTGGTGGAAGTACCGGCAATACCGTAACCGATTTCGATGGGAATGAATATGGAACAGTAACCATTGGCACCCAAACGTGGCTGTCCGAAAACCTGAAATCGACCCACTATTCCGATGGAAGCGCCATCAGCGGTGTTTTTGATTACGATAATAATGCTTCGAACAGTGAAGCTTACGGAAAGCTTTATACATGGGATGCAGCTATGAATGGCGCCGGTACAAGTTCTGCTTCGCCCAGTGGGGTGCAGGGAGTTTGTCCAACAGGTTTCCATTTACCAAGTCAAAACGAATGGAAAACTTTAATTGAATATGTAAATTCCCATTACGAAGTAGGCGGTGCACTTATCGGACAGAAATTAAAAGATACTGGCACTGCACATTGGGAAACAGCAAATGGAACAAACGAAACCGGATTTAAGGCTGTTGGGGCAGGCGAAATGTACATTGTAGACAGCAATCCGGCTTTTCAACGTCTAAAAGAAAGGGGAAGTTTGTGGTCGGCAACTGAATATCCGGATAATACCGACCAGGCATTGGAATTTAGATTATATGACTCAGGTTCAGTTTTGGCTCAGCCCAATACAGTAAGAAATAAAAGTAACGGACTTCCAGTACGGTGCATAAAAGACTAAACCCATAGTAATGAAACGACTTTTGATTTTTAATTTATTTTTTTTGATTGGCCCGGTTATTCTATTCGGCCAGCCAACCATTACAAATATGCTGAATCTTGAAACAGGCGACAAATACTGGCGGAATATTATCAATACAGAAGAGAATATCATTCCTGCAGAGGGTCCAAACCTTACCTGGGATTATTCCAATGTTTCAGGAATGCTTATCGAGGGAGACCCTGGCATTTGTGTTGTTCCTTCTGAAGCGCCATTTGCTGATTCAGCAGCTGTTTTGGCCAGTAATTTTGCTGTTATGACGTATGATCCCAAGGAAACCTGGGGAGTCAAAGTCTATGATTTTGGAATAGTTGAAAATAACCGGGTTGTAAATCTTGCCATTGCACTTACCAATGCATCTGCTGTTACTTATAGCAAATATGTAAATCCGGATACCGTTTTGCTTTTGCCTTTTACGTATGGAAATG
>CAYTDH010000494.1:0-3697 GCA_964436325.1 uncultured Tangfeifania sp. | reverse complement strand
TTTCCGCAAATGCACAAATCCCCGTTTTCCACAAGCTGGATGTGCGACAATTCGCCTGCAAAACCGTTGGCACCGTTGTAAATTTTACCGTTAATAATGATTCCCAGGCCTACTCCCCAGCTCCAGGTAACCACAATCGCATTGCTGTGCCCCCGGGCTGCCCCGAAAATGTATTCGCCGTACGCCTGCATCCGGGCATCATTGTTAATGTAAACAAGCTGATCGAAATGCTGTTCCAGACGCTCTTTAACATTCCGGAAAGCACGCTTTTTAATCGTATAATTGATCCCCTTCTCTTCGTCTATCAGGCCGGGCATATTTACCCCCACACCCAGTATCCGTGAAGCATCAATATGGTTTTTCTCCATCAGTTCATTGGCCTTACTGACCATTTTATCCACCAGTGCATCATCGTCAATGCTGGTACTGAAATAAACAAGGGGAGTGACTTTCTTGTTATGGGAATTGTAGATACTTATTTTTCCCTGATAACGTTCAATTTCACAAACAATAACAAAAACCGAATCGGAAGCTAACCCAAATAAGGTAGGCTTGCGCCCCCCGCAGGATTCCCCGGTACCCCGTACTTCTACAAAATTGAGGTCGTTTAATTCCGACAACAGCGAAAGCGCAGTAGGCAGGCTTACCCCGATATGTTTGCTGATTTCAGGACCAGAGAGGGAATCATATTTGTATAAAAGATTCAATATACGTTTCTTTTGTCGGTACTTCTTGAGTCCGGTTCCTGTTAAATTAGCACTATCTGTTTTTCCGATCAGGTTCATTTGTTATGGTCCTATTTTCAGTGCAAGTTAAATAAAGTTTTTCCTAAATTGCAAAAAAATCTTAAATTTTTTTACAAAGTACCCTCTATTTGTGAAAATTGCCTAAAAATCAGGGGTGTTAATTTCAAATCAAAAGCAAAGAGTATCAAATATTTAAAAATTAACATTCGTTTACACTTTTAGAATCAAATGTTTGCAATTCATCAAAAACATTTCTACATTTAAGCCATTCTTGTAACACCACTTGGATGAAGCAACTTTTTTCTTAATGCAATGAAACACACAAAAAGAAACCGGAAAAACAGGTACTTTCACTACCAAAAGGTTATTCTGAACACCATTTCAGAACCTGCTTCATTTATTGATGTCAATTACAAGTATATATTTGTAAACAGTGCCTTCAACAAATTTTATGAAAAAGAGACCGATGAAATCATTGGAAAAACAGGCGTTGAGATATGGGGGGATGAAGATTTTGAAAATAAAATAAAACCCCGTATGGAAAAGTGCCTTAACGGGGAACATGTATTTTTCATTTATGAAGGAAAATTGCCAAATCAACAGACAAAAACACTGGAAATCAATTACTACCCCCACAAAAAGTCCAAAGGAAAGATTGACGGCTTGATTGCAACCGCCAAAGACATTACCGAGCAAAAGGCTGCAGAGAATGCGCTAAAGAAAAGTGAACAGCGTTTAAAAGAACTCAATGCTACGAAAGACAAATTATTTTCCATTATCGGCCATGACCTCAAAGGACCACTCAATAACATCAAAGGTTTTTCAGAGTTAATCGATGAAGGTTTTGAGACCTATTCCCAGGAAGAAATCCGGGAATACAACCGGCTCATTTTCCAATTATCCCAATCGGTATCCGACCTTCTGGAAAACCTCTTAACCTGGTCACGCTCGCAAAGGCAGAAAATGACCGTTACCCCCCGGAACATTTCAATGCGATTCATTGTGGACAGATGCACCAGCCTCCTCAGCCAAAATGCCGTTCAAAAACAAATTCGCCTGAAAAACAGTGTTCCCCCCGAAACCATCGTTTATGCCGACGAAGAGATGATAACCATCGTAACACGGAATCTTATTTCCAATGCTATTAAATTTACCGGAAGAGGCGGAACCGTTTCCATATCGGTGACACCGTCGGACAAACATGTGGTCACGGCCATCAAGGATACAGGCATGGGAATTTCCCCGAATGTACAAGACCACCTTTTCCAGCCCAATAGCCATCAGGCTGCAATTGGAACGGAAGGAGAAAAAGGAACCGGATTGGGGCTTATCATCTGCAAGGATTTGGTGGAAAGAAACAACGGAGAGATTTGGGCAGAAAGCGAACCCGGAAAAGGTTCCATTTTTTATTATTCCTTGCCTGAAGAGAACAATTAATTCATCGGTAAAAAGTTTAATTTAAATTGGATTGTTAGTTTTGTAGCCGATGAAAAAAATTGGAATTTCCTTTTTACTGACAGGTCTTTTGCTCGAAAGCATTTTTTCTTTCGGGCAAAGCAGCAATGCCACGCTGAGGGGCAGGGTTACTGATCAGGACGGGCAGCCGCTCGACATGATCAATATCGCATTAAAGGATTATCCGTTGGGAACCAGTTCCAACCGCGAGGGGAAATTCCTCCTCCGCATCCCGGCAGAGCGGGATATCGTCATTGTTTTTTCCTCACTCGGTTACACCTCCCATTTAGATACCCTTCATGCTGCGGCAGAAGAAAACATTATCCGGAACATCACCCTGAACGCCGCCGACCTCCGGATTGCCGAAGTAGTCGTAACCGAGCAGCGAAGGAACGGCGGAAACATCACCCGCCTCAATCCCAAATTCACCGGAGTTTTGCCCGATGCAGCCACAGGTGGAGTGGAAGCTCTCATCAAAACCCTCCCGGGCGTATCCACCAACAATGAATTGAGTTCGCAATACACTGTCAGAGGAGGGAATTTCGACGAAAACCTGGTATACGTTAACGACATTGAAATATACCGGCCCTTCCTCATCCGCGCAGGACAACAGGAAGGCCTCAGTTTTATCAACAGTGATTTGGTTTCCACCATTGAATTTTCAGCAGGTGGATTCAATGCCAAATACGGCGACAAAATGTCTTCGGTACTCGACATAAAATACAGAAAACCCAGCGAATTCAGAGGGTCAGCTTCCATGAGCCTGTTGGGTGCAACAGGGCATTTTGAAGATGTTGCCCTGGGGGGAAAACTTGCCCACATTTCAGGAAACCGCTATAAAACCAACCGCTACATGCTGGGGGGGCTGGATGAAAAAGGGGATTACAATCCGGAATTCCTCGATTTCCAAACCTACATTACTTATCAGTTATCCGGAAAGTTCAACCTTTCATTTCTTGGAAATGTCGCCCAAAACCAATATCAATTCGTGCCTGAGACACGGGAAACCACCTTCGGCACGTGGGAGAATCCGCTCAACACCAGAATATTTTTTGAAGGACAGGAAGTAGATGATTTTAAAACCTACCTGGGAGCTTTCTCGGCCAACTACCACCCCAACCTGGATGTCAATCTGAAGCTCACCGCCTCCGCTTTCCGCACTTCTGAAAAAGAAACTTACGACATCCTGGGGCAGTATTACCTCAACCATCTGGAAAGAAATCTTGCTTCTGAAGAATATGGGGACAGTGTGCTGAACCTGGGGGTGGGATCATTTCTGAACCACGCCCGGAATAACCTTGAGGCCACGGTTTTCAGCCTGGCCCACAGGGGAGCGTATAATTCAGAAAATCATTTAATAAACTGGGGAATCAAATTCCAGCATGAGAAAATAGAAGATCAAATCAATGAATGGATCTATCGCGATTCTACGGGGTATTCCCTCCCCTATTCCGATTCCGAAGTTTTGCTTTATTACACCCTCAACAGCCAAAATA
>CAYTDH010000493.1:0-3700 GCA_964436325.1 uncultured Tangfeifania sp. | reverse complement strand
ATGTGTGCGCGAAGGCGATAGATAGAAAGGAACCATGTATCTTGGAGGTGCAGTAATGGGAAAGGTGAAATCCTGGCTTGGAGAGCTGATCGGGAACTCCGGGTCGCAGATAATCGACTCGGTCACAAACGGCGTAGACAAGTTCGTCACCACCGACGAGGACCGGAGGGAGTTTGAGTTGCTCAAAGGTGAGCTGAGGTTGAAGGTCGACACCCTGGCGCAGAAGGCTGAACTCGCCTACTTGCAGGACCGGCAATCGGCCCGTGCAATGTACGAGAAAGACTCGTCCTTGCAGAAGGCGTTTGCACTTGTCTTCCTGGTTGGCTACCTGCTCATGAGCGGACTGATGGTTTGGATGGTTATCGGGTGGTTGGCAGCCTCACAAACCGAAGTACCCCCGTGGGCGATTTCCCTCATCACCGCTGTCTTTACCGCCATGAGTACCAAGGTCAACACCATCGTTGACTTCCTCTTCGGCGGGTCTCAGGGCAAAAACGACGACGAACGTGAGATGGCCCGGCAGTTCTCCCAAGCGGCCAAGGAGGCCCAGAAACCATGAGTGACGGCGCGAGTCCTTTCGTTCCCCAGGGGCCAAAGACCATCGTTGAGCGCCCCTTGGACAAGGGAGTAATCACAAGTGTCACCCCCCAAGGGGCACCGGCAGGGTCGTTTCAGAAACTGGAGAACTTTTTGGTGACTCCCCGGGGGTTGCTCCGCACGGGGAACTTCACAGCCCGTGGCGGGTCGAACATGACCGTCGACTACGGGCCGGTGACGGGAATCTGGAAACTCTGGACAACTGCCGGGACTGGGTATGTCGTCGTGACCGACCGGAAGTTTATGTACGTCCTTAGTTCCTTGGGCCTGACGGCGTACTACGACACCTACTCAATCGGGACCTTGGAGGTTTCCTCAACGACTGTAACCGGCTCCGGGACTACCTGGGGGACGGATATAAACGCCGGGGACATCCTGGTCCTGGACCCGGATGAATCCGGCGATGGCCCCGAGGAGGCGATTATCACCGTGGTGAACAGCAACACGGAGTTGACGATTGCATCGGCAACCACCGGGACCTTTCCCGAGGGGACAGACTACACCATCCGCAAAGCCTTCCGGACGAACCACCCGCTGGACCGGTCCGAGGTTGAGACGGCAACGACTCCGTCGGGGATCTCAACCCGGCGCATCCAAGCCGTCGCCGCCGATGACAAACTCGTGTTCGTCGATGGCGCTCGGTACCCCCGGTCCTTCGACGGCACGACCTTCGAGCAGTTCGGGTCGTTGTCCATCATTCCCCAATCCATTGCGTACTTCCGGGATCGGCTCCACTTCGGGCATGTGATTGATGGGTCCGATTACTACCGGTACCAGATGCGCTGGTCGGACGTGGGGTCGGGGAATCTGGATACAATTGGAGCGGCATCCTACCAATCCCTCCCCTACACCGAGGGGGCGTTTTTGTCCTTCGCTACCATGGGGGGGAACCTTGTGGCGTTTTTCATGGACGCCGTGTACATCGGCACCCCGACGAACTCCCCGAGCATCCCGGTGGACTTTGACCTTGTCTCCACCGGCGGCGTGGGGTTGGTCGGAATGAACGCTTGGACCCAGGCCTTGGACGGGTTGTTCTACGTGGGCCAAGAGGACATCTACTACATCTCCAACCAGGGCTTCGAGGGAATCGGGACGCCGGTTTTGCGCGAGACCCTCGCCAAGTGTTCCCGTCCGGAGTTCATCGAGGTCGTCTCCGATCCGGTGAATAAGAGGGTAATCTTCGGCTTCCCGAAGGACCATCCCTACATGGAATACTTCTGGTCGTTCCAATGGGAGACTCGCGCATGGTCTCGGGAGACGTTTGAACTTGGAGCGTCATGCTTCGGCCTGGTGAGATACGAGACGACACTGACCATTGATGACCTTGGGGAAACGACCATTGATAACCTATCCGACTCCTACGCGACCATCGACGAGATGGGCGGCGACGAGGACCCGCGGGCGTCGGTGTTCATCGGCACCGCAGGGGCCACGGGGACGTTGTACAACATCTACAAAACCGGGGACAGTAAACTCGGGGAGTTCGTGACCCGGGAGATCGACCTGAACTTGCCGGATCAGAAGAAACAATACACCAAGTTCGGGTTGAGGATCGACCGCACGTTTACCGACGATGTGGAGTTCAACGTCTGGTTGACCCATGAGCGGCCCGGTGGGTACTGGAAACCCCTGGGGACCTTGACGATAAGCGGCGGAGAGAACGAAGGGAAAGTCAACTTCCGCTCGGTCGGAACCGTGGCGAGGTTCCGGGTCAAGCAGATCACGGCTACAGAGCCGTTTGTGGTTGAGGAGTTTACCGTCCGGGTGCGAGCCCGGGGGAGGGAGGATTCGTATGTTTAGGGACGAGGGTACAACTGCAACCCCGACCATCCAGGTTCCGCAGATATTCCCCTTGCCGGAAGGCGTGGAGCCCTTTCACCCCGTTGGGGAGGAGTTCGAGGACTTCTGGTCGGAAGTGGACCGGTACGACAGCATCTTCGCCCACGACTACATGCACGATCGGGAGCGGTACCAGGCGGTGTTGCTCAAACCCGACACCAACCCGCTCCGGTTCGACGGCGGGTACGTGATGTTCACGGCCATGGTGCCCAACCTCAAAGCCGAGGTGCACCCGATTTTCACCGACCACAAGATGTCGGCCCATGCGGATTTGTTTCGTGAGATCATGGTCTGGGCGTTTCTGCAATACCGCTACTACCGCCTGGAGACCTTCATCGCCGACTATGCGCACTCGGTGAAAAGGTTTATTGTGAAGAAAATGGGATTCACCCATGAGGGGACGTTGCGCAAGCGCGTCATCCACAACGGAGTCCCGATGGACGTGGATGTTTTTTCGATTCTACGCGAGGAGGTTTTAGAATGAGTGTAGGTGAAGCATATACACAGGTAGGCGAGTCTTCGGACGTAACCAACGTCAACGCCGGGAATACGAACGCAATGTGGGACATGCTCTTCGGCGGGGGGAACGGGTACAACAACGCGATGAACATGTTTTCCAACACCGGCGGCATGCTCAACACCCTCTACCAGCAAGCGGCGAATGTGAGCTACGACCCGAGTGCCGGATGGGGGATGTTCATGGGCCGGGTGCCGGAGTTTCAGAGGTTGGTGAATGAGTCTCTGTCCCCCTTCGGGCAACACGCAGGGTCCTATGCGGACCTGGCGGCAAACAAGGCCCGGAAAGCCGTGGAGGCCCAGTATGGGTCCCAGGGTGCGCGGTACTCCGGGTCGTTCGACCAAGCTGTCTCCGAAGCCATGGCCATGCCGTACTACCAGGCCGCAATGCAGGAGCAACAGTTGAAGTCAGGGTTGTTCGGGCAGTTGGCCGGGCAGGGGATGGGTTTGGCTGAGCAGGCATACGGGAACTCGGTGAATACACAACTCCAGGGCCTCGGTCTGGGCGCAGACATCCTCGGGAACCAGTTTTCAGCCTACGGGAACCTCGCGGGGAACATGCTCGGCACCGGGGCCTCACTCGCCCAGCCGGAGTGGTGGCAACCGTCGTATGCGGAGAACCCTGGGTACTGGATGAACTGGGCGCCGCAGTTGGCAGGGACGATTGTCGGAGGAGCCCTGGGGAACCCGGCCCTCGTTGAGGCGGCAGAGAGTTTCATCTCCAACCGCTTCGGGCCGAAGGCACCGG
>CAYTDH010000492.1:0-3710 GCA_964436325.1 uncultured Tangfeifania sp. | reverse complement strand
TAGCTTTTTTATCATACATACCACCTGCTTCCAATGGAAAAGGATATGCAATACAAGAAGTATGACCAGAAGAATGCCGGTTAAGAGATGAATATACCCCCATTGGTGCCGATCAAGCCCCCAAATCGTTAACTCCATATTCTCTCCGTATTTTTCCCATCGTTCAGCTCCCGAAATAAGGACATACCTGATGATGAAACCGATAACCGCAAGTCCAATCATGCATACAAACATGATTATATCGATGAGGATATTTACTTTAATACGGGTTACCGGTTTCATATGCCAATGCTTATCAAGATTAACAAAAGGGCTGTTTTCTTCTATGATTTAAACATGATTTTGGAAGAGGCATTTTCTGCGGCTTTCACCAGGGGATAGCCGGCAGGAGATGCAGTTAGAAGTGGATGGGTCCCGAACTGAGCCGTAAGCAGAGAATTGAGTGTCATTTTATTTTGAACAATTATTCCCAGTGTATTGGTCAGCTCACCCGCAGAGAGGCCGCCATAGACCTCTCCACCCAGGATGACACCCGATTCTCTGCCAACCACCAGTTTTACATACTGCTTATGGGTGTCTTTGAGGGTACCCGGATGCCTGTCAATCCCCTCAAAGGTACCCGTCACAAAATCAAAATTCTCCTTATTGGCAATGGTTTCGGTAATTCCTGCCACCCCAAACCCGGTTTCACCGATAGCGGTTGAAAAAATGGAGATGGTTCCAATAAATGTCTTAATGGCCGACAATTTAAACAAATTCATTCCGGCGATACGTGCTTCGGCGCATGCTGTTGAAGCCAGCATTACGGGAGTTGGTTTACGGGTAATAAAATCCCGTTTTTCGGCGCAATCGCCCACCGCAAAGACCGAAGCGTCGTCAGTCCGCATATAATCGTCCACTTTAATAAATCCCTTGTTGCTTACCGGCAATCCTGCTTCCGCAGCCAGTTTTGAATTGGGATGGTATCCCATGGATAAAATAACGGCATCCGCTTCAATTTTTTCTCCATTTTCCAGCAACACCCCGTCGGCCTTTCCGTTTCCGCTAATTTCCGAAACCATCGACCCGGTCAGAATGCGAACTCCCCGCTCCTCAAGGAGTCCTTCAGCACGCTTAGAAATATCCTTGTCAAATGCCAGTCCCAGAATATTGGGCAGTTTTTCCACCAGAGTGACTTCCTTTCCGGCTTTTTTCAACTCATCGGAGATTTCCACTCCGATAAAACCCGCACCAATCGTCACAATTTTGTCAAATTCCATCAATTTGGACTGCATTTGGTCAAGGTAGGTCTTATTTTTAGGCACGGTAAACACATTTTCTTTATCGGCCCCTTTCAACCACGAAGGCTGTATGGGAGTTGAACCCGTTCCGATCACCAGTTTGTCATAAGCGATTTGCTTCCCCGATTTAAAACGTACCACCTTTTCTTTCAGATGAACAGCATCAACCTCATCGACAACCATTTCAATGTCATTGGTTTGAAACATTTTATCCGCCGGAAGAATATCTTTCTCAGAACTCCCCACTGATCCGAAGATATAAGGTATTCCACAAGGAATGAGGGTCTTCGGATTCATGGTGGCGACGATAAACTTTTTTGCGGGATAAACCCTTTTTCCGGTTAAAGCAGTGACCAGACCGGCTGCACTACTACCAATAACCAAAACATCGGTTGAAATATTCTCCTGATTCATATTACCTGTCTTAAAATTTTCAAATAAACTTCATTTCTTTTCATCAACAAAGATAACGAACAAATGATTAATACAAAATGGTTTTTGTCATAAATCCTTATCCATTATTCCAGAGGTGCCCTTCCTCCCCCGCATTCACGCTCAGAAGAAAACCACCCATCATTGCTGCCGTTAGCAACATTATTGCCGGTTCGGGGCAAACAACCTTCTGGTTTTTTGCTGTTTTAATCACGGTGCTTCAGATTGCCAGGCTGAAAAACATTTTCCGTCAAATATAAACTGAACAGATTTGCATTTAACACCGGCATTTAGGGTGTGTAATGAATTAAGTTAGCTGATAAACATTTTTAGATTTCATTTATTCAACGAGTTATAAAATATCTTCAGGCAGATTATTCTATTACACACCCTTAAGATGATAGGCTGGGCTGGCCGGTAGTAATCGTCATCTCCTGACAGGCTGTGGAATGGGCAATTCAAGAGTATGAAGATAAACTTGATTATAAAAAAGCTAAGAATCAAAAGATTCAAAGCTTACATTTTTGATTTATGCTTTCGTAATAAGATTGAAAATAAAATAACAATATCCACACATCTAAAAATAGTATAAGCTGGAGCTCTTTTTGAAAAAAATTATTCAAATTCGGGAACAAGATTTCTTTTCTTCCTATTTTTACTGCCTTAAAATTCAAATTTCGAATGGTTAATAGTAAAAAGGTTATTGTTGTTCTTCCCGCATACAATGCATCAAAAACACTTGAGATGACCTATCGCGAAATTGATTTTTCGATAGTAGATGATGTCATTCTGGTTGATGACTTAAGTAACGATGGCACTGTGGAAGTGGGCAAAATACTGGGTATCAAACACATTGTAGAACATAAACAAAACAGGGGATATGGTGGAAATCAGAAATCGTGCTACAACAAAGCGCTCGAGTTGGGTGCCGATATTGTGATTATGCTCCATCCCGACTACCAATATACGCCAAAATTAATTCCATCGATGACACATCTTTTGGCGAGTGGGCTTTACCACGTAGTGCTTGGCTCCCGGATACTTGGGAAAGGGGCACTGAAAGGGGGTATGCCTATCATCAAATACATTGCTAACCGAGGGCTCACATTTTTTCAAAACATTCTTTTGGGGGCCAAACTATCTGAATACCATACTGGTTACCGGGCATTTACCCGTGAAGTTCTGGAGGCAGTCAACTACAATGTTAACTCCGATAGCTTTGTGTTCGACAATCAAATGTTGGCGCAAATTTGGTATGCTGGCTACGAAATTGCCGAAATTACCTGTCCCACCAAATATTTCGACGATGCTTCGAGCATTAGCCTGCGAAACAGTACCATATACGGGCTGGGCGTTTTGAAGACCTCTTTTCAACACCGCTTGCAGAAATGGGGTTTAGCCCATTACACCTTATTTGAGCCGGCATGATCTGACATGCGGCCAGGTGATTTTTAATCTGCCGGGGCCGGAAGTTTAAAAACAGAAACAGATTTATACTGCCCAATTTTATTTTGAATGTAGGGTTGTATGAAATCTTCTTTGAAGAGAGTAGAATCTGAAATAAACAGGTATTTCGCTCCCCGCTCTATTCGGTTTTCATAATAATCATCCGTTGTGATGTTGGCACTGTAAGCGGTCCATCCTTTCTGATCCATCAGGTATAAACTTCCGTTAATAGTCAAATCAGGCAGGCTGATGACCCGGTCGTTTCGGTTTATTCCAAGTGAACGGTTAAAAGGCTCGATGGATGCAAATGATTCCATATAGTCATGGTAATATTCATTGAACATCCCCTCATACCGGTCTTTCAAATTTTGCTGACAATAAAAAACATTGTAAACCAGGAAAACGAAAAAGGCCCATTTTCCCCAACGGAATATTTCTGGCATTCTCTTCCTGAGTAGAAAGACAAAACCAAGAAAAACAAAAACCATCACAATAAAAAGGTTTATCCAATAGTAATCATGTCCCACCAACACCCGTCCGAAAAGAATAATA
>CAYTDH010000491.1:0-3721 GCA_964436325.1 uncultured Tangfeifania sp. | reverse complement strand
AGCTAATCCGGCATGAATTTTATATTTCAAACATCTCTGCTGTTTTCTGCTCATTTAAGACCCCGATCCGCTTACCAGCGGAACGTGCTCTGGCCAACTAAGCTGAGCTAATCCGGCCTTTTCACAGTACTTTCAGAACGTTTGCTGTTTCAAAACAGCGGCGCAAAGTAAAGCAATAATTTTTTATTCTGCAAGATTTTTTTCAAAACTTTTTTG
Source organism: uncultured Tangfeifania sp. (assembly GCA_964436325.1). GTDB lineage: Bacteria > Bacteroidota > Bacteroidia > Bacteroidales > Prolixibacteraceae > Tangfeifania. The sequence continues at coordinate 3,505 of CAYTDH010000491.1, read as the reverse complement.
AACGCTTTTTTTTAAAAAAAAGTGGGTAAGCTACCTGTGTCGCACCGCTACAACCGCCTACCCTTGCTGCCTTCCGACCCTGGGGGAATTCAGCAGGAGCTGGTCGCACAGGACTTACCCGGCTGCAAAAGTAGAAAATTTTGTTTTCCCGGCAAATGAAACTCCAAATAATCGTTAAAAATATTCATTAGCCCCCAAACCATCCCTTTTTATTGACTTTACAGCAGAATCACAACGATTCTGACGATGCCATTTTCATGTTTTTTTATGAAACAGGACAAAAAATAAGCATATATTTGTGTCAAATTTTTCTAAAATCAGCATGACCATGAATCAAAGAAACGTATCTGTCTGGAAATTCTCCTTGCCTTCAGGGCTTTACATCGGAATAGCTTTGGTAGTGTTCAATCTTATTCTCTATTTCACGGGTAACACGTTAAACAACAGCCTGCAAAACATTTCCATTGCCATTGTTGTTGCAGGAACTATCCTGGCCCAACTTCATTTTAGAAGGAACCAGGAAAATCTCTTATCCTACGGTCAGGGAGTTGGTCTAGCAGCGGTTACCATGCTTGCAGCGGGATTTCTGACCATGATATATACTTATCTTTTGTACAAAGTAATCGATCCCGAAATCCACCAACAATTGATCATGTTGATGGAAGAAGAAACCACACGAAGGTTTTCGGAACAGGGAATGAGCGAAGAGCAATTGCAAATGACCATTAACATCCAGAAAAAATTCCAAACTCCCTTTGTTCTTGCCCTGGGTACCTTTGTTAATACTTTTATTACCGGATTACTGGCAGGTCTGATTACCTCTGCTTTTATCAAAAAGAAACCCGCCGGGGAAATCGTTTCGTAATATTAACTTATTCTTTTTATGGATATATCCGTAGTTGTGCCTTTGTATAATGAGGAGGAGTCCCTGCCCGAACTGGTGGCATGGATTAAAAAGGTGATGAACGACCACCATTTTTCTTATGAAATAATCATGGTGGATGATGGCAGCAAAGACAATTCCTGGGAGGTGATCAAAAAACTGGAACAAGAATTTCCAGGTATCAAAGGAATCAAATTCAGGCGCAATTATGGAAAGGCAGCCGCACTTTATTGCGGTTTTGATATCGTAGAAGGTGACGTGGTTATTACCATGGATGCAGACCTTCAGGACAGTCCTGATGAAATTCCCGAATTGTACAGAATGATCATAGAAGATGGTTATGACCTTGTTTCGGGATGGAAGAAAAAACGCCGGGACCCTGTTCTCACCAAAAACCTGCCCAGCAAACTCTACAACTGGACTGTCAGGCTTATGTCGGGGATTAAACTGCACGACATGAACTGCGGTCTGAAAGCCTACCGCAAAAACGTAGTAAAAAGCATTGAAGTTTATGGCGAAATGCACCGGTATATTCCTGTCCTGGCCAAATGGGCGGGATACACCCATATCGGGGAGAAAGTCGTGAAGCACAATGAACGAAAATATGGCGTCACAAAGTTTGGAGTGGAACGGTTTATCCGTGGCCCCCTCGACTTGCTTTCCGTCATGTTTATTTCACGTTTTGTAAAACGGCCGATGCATTTCTTTGGCGTACTTGGTATTTTAATGATTATCGTAGGTATTGTTGCTGCTGGCTGGCTTGGAGTGGAAAAAATCATCCATTTGCGCCATGGAATCACCGGCAACCTGGTGGCGGAAAGCCCGTGGTTTTTTATTGCCCTTACTTCCATTATTATCGGAGCCCAATTTTTTCTCGCCGGATTTTTAGGCGAACTGGTATCGCGGAGCTCAAGTGAGAGGAATAAATATCAGATTGATACCAAAACTTTTGATTAACATCACCCCTTTATGCCCGAAAAAGAGATACAATTCAGAAAAAGAAGAGATTTTAACCAAATAATAATCGATTCATTCGATTTCCTAAAGCAAGAATACCAAACCATCTTTAAGCTTATAAGGGGATATGTGCTGCCTTTTATTATTGTCAATGCCGTATTACAGGTCCATGTTCAAAAAAATATTCTTGATAAAATCGATATTCAGGACACCCAGGCCGTCATGGATAATTTCGGACCGGTTTACCTCAACTTTTTGCTGGTGAGTCTTTTTACCTTATTTGTGCAATCCCTCTACATCGGTACTTTTTATACTTACCTCGAAGCCTATATCAAGGAAGGAAAAGACCAGTTCAGCCTTTCCGATATAACTCCACGCCTCTTTTCCAATTCGCTGCTGGCGCTTAAAGCCCATTTTGCGCTATTTGTTTTGGTATTGGCAGGTTTTGTTTTGTGCATTGTTCCGGGTATTTATTTTGCCAATACTTTCTCCATAATTGCAGTGGTTTACCTTTTCGAAAAAAATTCGCTCGGTCAATCCTTCCAGCGCTCGTTCAGGCTTGTAAACAGTCAGTGGTGGAACACCCTGCTGATCAACATCACGGGAATTGCACTCCTTTACTTTTCGGGCGTTATCCTTTCTTTACCCACCCTGCTGGCGGATAATGCGGCCGGCAGCCCGGTCAGTGAAGTGACGGCTGGTGCCGGTGGTCCCGGCTTTTTCTGGATATGGACGGGAATTGCCGGAGCAATCACCTCCCTTTTGTGGATTGTTCCCTACACTTTTTTGGCTATGCACTATTTTAACCTCGCTGAAATTACAGGAGAAAGCGGGCAGAGGCCGACATCCTGAAATATTCCCTCAATTCTTAATTCCCGTTCGGCTTTAGCCAACGGTCATAACTTTCGCATCCCTACAACGGCTTTAGCCACATCAATCTCCAAATGTGGCTAAAGCCGGGAGTTACTCCATTCAGCTGCCCGTTGGATAAATCCAACGGCAATGGGAAAAAAGGCAACAACAAAAAATTAATGAGTGGACAATAAAAAGCAATTTTCCTTTTTATTTCATTTACAAAAACTAATTTTACAGCTATTAACCCTAAAAACAAACACTATGAGTTGGGTCAGAATATGGATACATCTGGTATTCTCAACGAAATACAACGCGAAACTACTTCCATCCAAAGATCTTCGGTGTAAAGTTTTTGAACACATCAAAAAAAATGCTAATGATAAAGGCATTTGGCTTGACAGGTGTAACGGCTATCATCAACATGTTCATTGTCTGATTTCCCTTGGGAAGAAACAAGAAATTAGCAAAATAGCACAATTAATTAAAGGTGAATCAGCACATTGGATAAACAAAAATAACCTTATTCCTCAAAAATTTATTTGGCAAGATGATTATTGGGCAGTTAGCGTGAGTGAAAGCCACATTCCAGCAGTAAGAAAATACATTGACAACCAGGAACAACATCACAAAGAAATTACTTTTTCTGAAGAGATAGAAGAGTTTATGGAAAAATATGGATGGAGAATTATTTCAGGGGATAAAAGAAAAAAATAAATTTGAATTCCTTTCAAATTTAAAGAAACCTAATCAAATCTATTCCCGTTCGGCTTTAGCCAACGGTCATAACTTTCGCATCCCTACAACGGCTTT
>CAYTDH010000490.1:2577-3731 GCA_964436325.1 uncultured Tangfeifania sp. | reverse complement strand
AACAAGCAACAAGCAACGAGCAACAAGCAACGAGTAACAAGCAACGAGTAACAAGCAACGAGTAACAAACAACAAACCGTCCCCCTAAAATAACTGATTAAATTTCTCTTTCAAAATCATTTTCACCTCATCGGTCGGAATTTCTTTTTCCAGCTCCTGCTGAATGGAAGTTACCCCGAACGTCAGTCCGCAGGGATTGATGTAACTGAAATAACGCATGTCGGTATTCACATTGAGGGCAAAACCATGCATCGTGACATAACGGCTCACACGGACGCCAATGGCACATATTTTCCGGGCCCGCACCCGGTGTTCCGCATCGAGCCAGACACCGGTAGCCCCTTCTTTGCGGGCACCTGTGAGTCCGTATTCCGCCAGGGTGGCAATGATGGCATCCTCCATGCGGGAAATGTATTCCCGGACTCCTATTTTAAAATGTTCCAGATCGATAATGGGATAGCCCACAATCTGTCCGGGACCGTGATAGGTAATATCCCCGCCCCGGTTTATTTTGTAGAAGGTAGCGCCGATTTTCTCCAGCAAATCACTGTGCGCCAAAAGATTTTTTTCATCACCGCTTTTCCCGAGGGTGTAAACATGCGGATGCTCCACCAATAAAAAGAAATTTTTGGGAGAAGCCGCATGACGCGACCGCTTTTCAGCCACCACTTCATTGAGCAGACTCTCCTGCAGGTCCCAGCACTCTTTATAATCTTTGACGCCTGTATCGATGTAATTAAATTCTGCCATGTCTTTCTATTGTCCTATTTTGTCATTATAAAAATATCCTGAAAATCGGCCAGTTCCGTCTTGTTTCTGATGTCTTTCCAGTATCCGTTGACCTTTTGGGTAAGGATTAAACCGCTGTTTTCAATGGCCTCGTGAAGGTATTGCTCCCTGAAGGCAACGTTGGCACACTCCACATGCCGGTCCATCAAACGATAGTCGCCCTCCTTGTATGGAAACCGGAAGGAATTGCCTTCTGCAATTTTCTGTTCCTCACTGTCGCTGTATACAAAAAAAGTTGCCAGGCACCTGCCTCCGGGTTTAAGTACCCGTTGAATCTGAAAAAGGTAGTTCTCCACTTCTGCCGGTCGCATGTGTGTAAAAACAGAAAACAGGAAAACCACATCAAATTTTTCCGCAGGATAGGG
>CAYTDH010000490.1:0-2477 GCA_964436325.1 uncultured Tangfeifania sp. | reverse complement strand
TCGCCCACAAATCAAAAGGGAAATAATACACCTTCCGGGCCATCAGCCGGAGCTCAGGCGGCATTTTGTAATATACGGTTCGAAGATTGATCATCTGCAAAACAGGATCTTAAGCATTTACATGTTGTTCGGCCCGGTAGGAACTCCGCACCAGCGGGGAACTCTCCACAAAAGAAAAGCCTTTCTCCAGTCCGATGGCACGGTATTCGGCAAATTGTTCAGGTGAAATGTATTCGGTCACCGGCATATGTTTTGGCGTGGGAGCCAGATACTGGCCAATGGTCATTACCTTGCATCCTGCCTCACGCAGATCATCCATGGTTTGCAGCACCTCTTCACGGGTTTCTCCCAGCCCGAGCATAATGCCCGATTTGGCCACCCGGTGATGTTGGGCAATATACCTCACAACATCGAGGCTTCTGCGGTATTTGGAGGCAAACCGGACAAAAGGAGTCAGGCGCTCCACCGTTTCCAGGTTGTGGGAAACCACATCGGGGCCGGCATCGATCACTTGCTGAATAAGCTCCTCTTTTCCCCTGAAATCGGGAATAAGCACCTCTATTTTGGTTTCAGGATTCACGCGCTTGACCTCGGTAATCGTACGGGCCCATATTCCTGCCCCCTGATCATCCATGTCATCGCGGTCAACCGATGTAATTACGCAATGCTTTACCCCCATTATCCTGACCGACTCAGCCAGTTTTTCGGGTTCCTTTTCATCGGCCGGAAGAGGTTTTCCGCTCTTCACAGCACAAAATTTACAACGACGGGTACAGATATCTCCCAGTATCATAAAGGTGGCGGTTCCACGGTTCCAGCATTCACCAATATTCGGACAGTTTCCACTGGTACAGATGGTGTGCAACCCGTTCTTATCCACCAGATTTTTAACCTTCGAGTAGCTTTCGCCCTTTGGCATTTTCATCTTCATCCATCGCGGCAGCCGCTGCCGGTCTTTCAACACATGTGCCATAACTAAAAAATTTTAATGCAAAAGTAGTCTTTAAATTTAAAGTATAAAAGAACCTAAAAACCATTATTCCGTTTTCGGTGTTATTTTTGTAGTATTGCAACATGAATATGAAGTACAGCTATATTATCCTTCTTTTTACCCTTATTTTGAATCAGGGATTTGCCCAAAACAGGCAAAAAGAGATACAGACCAATTCGAAGCTGGCGCTGGCGCATTTCAATGCCAAAGATTATGAGAAAGCGGCTCCGCTACTGATTAGTGTGTATGAACTTTCCCGCAACAGCTATTATTTCAGACTGTACATCACCTCCCTGATTGAGCTCAAAGAATTCGAGGAGGCCAAAGGCCAGATTCAAAAAGAACTCAAAAAGCAAAAACCTCCCAAACCGGAGTTTCTGATTCACCTCGGTCATGTTTTAAAATCGGAGAAAAAGATTCCCGAAGCTGAAGAGGCCTTCAGCCGGGCGGTTAAAAATATTTCTGCCAACAAAGGAAGTTACCTCATTGCCGCCAATACCTTCCTGCAATGGAGGGAGTTTGAATGGGCATCCAAAGTCTACCTGAAAGGACGGGAAAACCTCGCCGGTGAACAGTTCAACTATCAACTGGCCCGCGTCTATCTGTACCTCCGGAACTACGAGAAGATGATGGAAGAGTACCTGAACCTCATCCGGCAAGATGAACAGCAGCTTCAGCGGGTTCAGAGCAGCCTTTCTTCGGCGATGCGCCTGGATATCGACGACGGGCTCCGGAATAAATTCAGGACCCAGATTCTGAAACGCATCCAGTCGGAGCCGGGTGTCACCGGATACAACCGGCTGATGATCTGGTTTCTGCTTCAGGAAAAACAATTCCCCGGGGCCCTCAGGCAGTCCATTGCCCTCGACCAGAGAACAGGTGAGGAAAACGAACAGATTTACCGCCTGGGCCGAATGGCACTCAACAACAAGGAATATTCCGTTGCCCGAAGGGCGTTTGACTACCTCCTCCAAAAAGGAGAGGAAAGTCCCTTCTACGTACCGGCCTACGCCCATAATATTCAGGCTTCATACATGGAATTTACCTCGGCTGATCCTCAAAAGAGAGCGGGAGGAGATGAACTGGCCGTCCGGTTCAGCGAAGGATTGGACCTTTTGGGATATTCCCAGGCCACCCTCAATCTGATCCGGGATTATGCCCATTTACTGGCTTTTTATCTGGACGACATTGAAAAGGCCCTGGCTGTATTGGAAAAAGGGCTTGACATTCCCCGCTTAAAACCCCGGGAATCGGGTTCCCTGAAAACCGAAATGGCCGACATCCATGTCTTTTCCAGTGACCCCTGGGAGGCGACACTGCTCTATTCACAAGTCATTGATGCAAACAAAGACAACCCTTTGGGCGACGAGGTGAAGTTAAAGAAAGCCAAACTGGGCTATTTCATGGGGAACTTCAGTTGGGCCAAAGCACAACTCGATGTCTTAAAAGCCAGCACTTCCAAACTTACCGCCAATGACGCCATGGA
>CAYTDH010000489.1:0-3734 GCA_964436325.1 uncultured Tangfeifania sp. | reverse complement strand
AGGCAATTCCACCCGGATCACAAGGGACCGGAATCGTCTTTTCAAGCTGCCGGGCTCCTGCATCCACCACAGCAATTCCACCTGCAGTGGAAAGGCTCACATAGAATTTATTCATCGCCTTATCCGCACACATATAAGTCGGTGAAAGGTATGATCCGGCCCTCTCCTGGGTTTTATTCCCTGTCTTTGCCTCAAGAAAGAAGGGCCGAAGGCTAATCGCAAAAAAAATAAAAACAAACAGTCTCATAAGTAAAAACAAACAAATCCGGAACAATGAATTATTCATCAGGTGATAATCGTTTGGATTCTCCCCCGGAGGGACAGGCCGGGACCACCAGGTTATTGGTCAATCCTCCGGCATCTCCGGTTTCCATATCCAGTCGGGGATTCAGTTCCAGGTCCTTTCTCAACTGTTCAAAGGTACTCAAGAGTTTCTGGTAATCCTCATCCTGAGTATCGCTGAAAACCACTTCACTGCACTTTTGCGTTCCTCCGGCTCCGGAGCTTAAGGGCGCCATTAAAAATGGATTCAGCTCGGGATGATCGATTCTCAGGGCAAACTGGCCCGGATAGGAGAACACCTGGTCGTTACCCTCATGGGTATGGCAACCGGCGCATCTCCGTTGGGCCACATCCCTGAAAGCCTCAGAAAAACCAGGCGGTATCTGTTACCGGCATCCCCGGTTGGATTGATAATTGGAATGACTGTTCCGATAGTAGGGCACGTTGAGGTCCATCCACATGTAAACGATCAATTTTTCGGTCTCCGAAAGGTCAATACGGGCTTTTCCTTTGGGACCAGGATGACTGCTTTCGATGATCCCTGCCAGAAGGGAAGCTTTTGCACCCCACTCTCCGGGCTCAATCCGCAGAATATTGGCTTCCTGACCATTGTAGGTCGGTATCCATGAAGTGTATTTGCTGTTAAAAGGCTCTTGGGTACCTCCCATGATAAAATCCTCAGCAGGAGTGCCCCGCCGGACCAGGTTTTCATAGGAAACATTAAAAAAATCGGTTTTGTCTCCTGTAAGCTCCAGGCCGCCGGCAGGTTTTTTCCTGTCATGGCATTGAACACAATGCTTATTCAGAATGGGCTGGACCTGGCGGGCGTAGCTAAACCCGTTTAAACTCCATTCGGGTATTTCCAGCTCCTCAGCCTCCCGGGCCATGGCCAGCGGAAAAGAGCGGTTATTATCCACCACATAGTTCCGGTCGGCATGGCATCCCACACATCCCTGTTTTTCGCCGGGCATAAAATGGGTAAACGTCCTCATGCGCTGCACAGCCATACCGTTTTCATCCAAAGGAAGAAAATAGACCGGCTTGCGGGCAGGAACCATAAACCGGGCCGAACCGTCGGATTCTACTTTGGCGAGCCCCCAAACCTTTTTGGGTGCATAGGTGGCCCCTGCACTCACTACCGGAAACTGAAATCCAAAAGCCCGAAGACCGGGATCAATGCTGAGAGGCTTTTCAATCTCCTGTACAATGGCCAGCTTCTTTATGGAGCCACGCTCAATGTTTTCCGGTAACCCATTGTAAACATCCATCATCTGGATTTCAGCCCATTCGCCATCCGACTCCCGGGAGAAATCCATCCCTTCAGGAAGTGTAGAGCTGATAAGCCTTTCCCGCTTCCGCTCACGCACCGGCTGGGGAGAAAAGTAGCCCAAACCATTATCTTTAGGAGCCACCACCAATGTCCTGGCAAGCGTATCCTGATAATTACGCAACTGAATATTTCCGTCTTTGGAAACAAGGTATTGCTTATCATCGATGGGGAAAGGATTCACATAAGGTCCCACAATGTGGTTGCCGTCTCCCTGATCCACTTTCCCGATGTCGACCTCGGGGGTAAGGTTGGTAATCGCTTCCTGTGCATTGCCTCCCACATTGGGGTCAACAATTCCAATCGCACCGTGGCAGTGCCGGTTATGCGCCGTCATCACACAAAGGATTTTACCTGCTGTGCCGGGGATCACCCGCGCATCCATAAAAGTGGCCGGCGAAAGAACCCTGTTCCCGAATACTCCCGATAAATTGGTTCCGTCGGGGTTGATCGACCATAAACTCTGTATGGGAATGGCCGGCCGGTCCACATACTCCCAACGGCTGTACAAAATACGCCCGTCTTCCATCACCGATGGTGTAAAATCATTCAGGTAATTGGCACTTATCCGGGTTTGATGGCTTCCGTCAGCCTTGCACCGGAAAAGAATGGGGGTTGTCGTGCGCCAGCAATAAGCATAGGCAGGTTTGCGGTCCGATAAAAAAACGATTTCATCATTGGGAAGCCAGCAGGCATTAAAATTATTGGATGAATGATGGGTAATTTGCTTCAGGTTTTCACCATGGGTATCAATGGTATAAAGTTGAAAGAAACCGTCCATATCTTTTTTCCAGCTAAAAAGAATGGTTTTCCCGTCATAATGCAAGTGGGCATCCAGAATCAACCCCTCATCACTCGCCACTATTTCCCGGAGGTTTTCCGACTCCAAATCAAAAATATACAAGCCCCCTCCGGGTTTATTGTCCTCTTCATGATACGTGTAAACGTGAGAGGAGTGAATGGCATGCCGCCTGACCAGTAAAATTTCCCGGAAATCCAGTGTGTTTTCTGTGGCAGAAGAATTTAGTCCTTTCGCCCATCCATCATCATAAAAAAGGATTAAGACGATTGAAAACAGCCATGCGATTTTTCTCATTTCAAAATAGTTTTAGAACAGATTCAGGCAAAACGGTTACAAATAGTTCATTACAGCCGAAATAACCAGGATTATGAAAGCCAGGCCAACAGAAAGCATCCCCGCCAGTTGCAGGCTCCGCTGAGCCTTTTGCAATTTCGCTGAAGGGCCCTGGGAGGCCAGTTTCTGAAACCGGGGAACGATATACTCAAAATTGAAAAGCACCAGTAACCCCAGTAAAGCTACCAGAACATGCTTAACAAACATGGCGATCTGCCAGCTATTGCTAAAATTGATAATACTCACGTAATAGGGACTCACAATTTTAAGGGGTATGCCCGTAATGAAAAGAACGGCAAAAGAGATATAGACAACCAGCCGTACTCTTTTCATGAAAAGTTTCATAAACGGGCCCGCAGCCTCCGGCGTTAGTGTTTTTTGAACCGTTCCCCGTAAAAGGGCAAAGTTCACAAAAAGGGTCCCAAACCACGTAATGGTTGCCACAATATGCAACAGGTCCAGAAAAGATTTCACATAAATATTATCCATAGGAAAGCAAAAATTTGAAGCAAAATACATTTTTTCTGCATGAAATCATAACCAAGGCATCAAATATTTCAAAGGTCTAACTGAATCCTCCCCAGTACTTCATCGTCCTCCTCTCCATAAAAAGGCGGTGCAGAAATCACCTTGCATCTTTCCCTCGATTTTTGATCCCACATTTCCGGATTATCATCGAGGATGGTTATCGAATCATACTTTTCATAATAATAACCAGGAACAAATTTCTGGTACATCCCCCCTGAAATCAAACAATCTTCACGGGTAAAAAGGGCAACCGGTTTTATATCGAGATGCCTGCAAACGCTCTCAGCATAATCTTTCACAGAAGTGGTAAACACCATCACCTCACCGGCGGATTGGCATTTCCTGATCAACTTCTCGGCGGAGGGCCTCTTAATAATGGTTAGCAATGAAGAATAATGGAACAGGATATTTCCACCCTGATAGCTCCCCGGAACAGCATAAATGAGGGTGTTGTCCAAATCA
>CAYTDH010000488.1:0-3734 GCA_964436325.1 uncultured Tangfeifania sp. | reverse complement strand
CGGCCGAATCGAAAGCTCCCGGATGACCTGGCAGATTAGCCTTGACCTGATGGATACACTTGACAGAATCCGCCAGGATGCCGGGATATCTTTCCCGGAACATGATAATGATGCCTTTTTAGATGTTGTTGAACCAGAGTTCAATTAGTCTCTTTCGGCAGTCAATTTTAAATTACGGTTAACAAATACCTGTTTTCAATAAAGAATTTTTTCTTTAAATTTATTCCGCCTACATTTGAACAAAATAAAAAGAAATCGGCAAGATGAATGAATCAGGGAAATACAAAGTGAAAAAGCAGGTATCTGAGCCTACATTAAAAAGGCTGCCTGCTTACCTGTATTACCTTGAGCAAGTAAAAGAGGAGGGGGTACTGAATGTTTCCGCCCCTGCCATGGGCAAGGATTTGAAATGTGATCCCACCCAGGTGGTCAAGGATTTATCGGTAACCGGAATAAAAGGAAAACCCCGTGTAGGGTATAACACTTACGAACTGATTCATGCCCTTGAGGAGTTTTTGGGGTTTAACCGCACCAATGAAGCATTTCTCGTGGGGGCCGGGAACCTGGGATCTGCCTTGATGGCCTACCAGGAAAACCAGTCTCTGGGACTTAAAATCATTGCTGCTTTCGATGTGGATAAGCAAAAAATCGGGCAGTCGGTGGGCGGTATTCATATATTGGAATACAGCAAAATGTTCTCCCTTTCGGGGCGTCTGGATGTCAAAATCGGGATATTAACCACGCCCAATGAGGTGGCCCAGGATGTTGCGGAGGATATGATTAACTGTGGTGTAAAAGCAATTTGGAATTTTACGGCTGCAAATCTTAATCTTCCCCCGGAAATCATTGTGCAGAGCACCTCAATGAGTGCTTATGCCGCCATTCTGCTGAGGCGTTTAAACGATATGGAAAGTCAAACCATTAAATAATTTGAATGATGAAAAAAATGCAAAAATTTTTTACCTGCTTTCAGGCTTTAATAAAGAAAAATTTCTTTAATTGCCAAAAAAATGACATATCTCAGGATTGTGAAAAAGTATTTGGAATACAACTGGATCCAGACAACGGGAACCCTGAAAATGAAGTAGAAGAGTATCTGAACAATTACCAGTCAACCACCCGCTGGCAAACGGTCTGATGGCAGAATAACGCATCTCAACTTTTTGGGGAATGGTCATGATTCCTTTATTTACGGCGAACTTTTTTACGGGTGCCGGGTTTATAGCCTGGTGCCTTTTGACGGCCGTCCAATTTCCTCCTACTACCGAAGAACAAAAAGCTTAGCTCTGACTTTGCTTTCTCCCTTTCTGATACTGCTTTCCAGAAATTTCATGGATTCTTTCCTGCGATAAAATCTGAAGAAAAATCACCGGATTCTGAACAGTGGTTTTTCGCACTTTTTTCCTTACCAATTTTTTTTATCCCCGGTGAAAAAAATGGCCCCTTATATCTTATGAAGCTGACAGTGTGGATTTTTCCCCCGTTTGTGGATTAAATCAACACTCAAAAAGAGATGATTTCCATTTGATTCTTTTTTTATTTTCTTGAATTTCAGTTTTTTAACTTGTCTTTGGTCAAAGACGGCATACGTTTTTCACTCTTTTACCTGGAAAACAAAGTTGAATTTTAAAAAAAATGGAAATCATGAAACTGGAAAGAAAACAGATTACAAGAATTTTGATGGCTGTCATGTTGTTGTTGGTTTATTCCGGGAACTCATTTTCAGCAAATGAATTGTCGGATCAGGAAATTACCAATGCAGTAGACAGTGAGTTGATGCTTAATTCTACCACATCGTCTTATTTGGTTGATATTGAAACGCATGAAGGCATTGTTACCCTTTCGGGAACCGTTAATGACCTTCTGGCCAAAGACAGGGCGGTAAAAATTGCACGAACCGTGAAAGGAGTGCGGGCAGTGGTTGATAAGATTGAAGTGGATGCTCCCGCAAGAAGCGATGTAAAACTCAAAAGGGAGGTAGAAGATGCCTTATTGAACGATCCGGCTACCGATTCTTATGAAGTAAGTGTGCAAGCAGAAAATGGCTATATCACTTTAAACGGTTCGGTGGAATCCTGGCAGGAGAAAAAAATATCGGAATATGTTGCCAAAGGAGTCATTGGTGTTAAAGAGGTTATCAACAATATTGATATCAACTATGCCACAACGCGATCAGATATCGATATTGAAGCAGATATTGAACAAAACCTGAAATATGATGTCAGGGTCGATCACGCCTTAATCGATGTTGCCGTTGAAGATGGAGACGTAACCCTTTCCGGAACGGTTGGAAGTGCCAACGAACAGTACCTTGCCGTTACCGATTCATGGGTGATGGGCGTTAATTCGGTGGACAGCGATAACCTGGAAGTGAAAAGCTGGGCCCGCGATGAAGAGATGCGAAAAAACAAGTATGCAGTAAAAACAGACAAAGAAGTGAAAGAAGCTGTTGAAGATGCTTTTTTGTATGACCCGCGTGTTTCTTCTTTTAATCCAACGGTTACGGTTAACAACGGAATTGTAACTTTAACGGGCACGGTGGATAATCTTAAGGCTAAGCGCGCAGCCGAAAGGGATGCAAAGAATGTTGTGGGGGTGTTTGGCGTCAATAATCACCTAAGCGTTCGTCCCGTATTTATTCCCGAAGACAGCAGTCTGGAAGCAGATGTTGAAACAGCGCTTGGGAAAGACCCAATTATTGAAACCTGGGAGGTAGATGTAAAAGCCAACAATGGCGTTGTTTACCTCAACGGAACCGTGGATACCTATTTTGAAAAGCTCCAGGCTAAAGATATTGCATCTAAAACCAAAGGGGTTGTTGCTGTGGAGAATAACATTAAGGTGAATGATGAGAATGATTACTACAATTACAACTATTATGGCTGGAATACCCTATATCCTCCTGTTCATGTGGATGTGGATGATTCCTATAAAACAGATAAAGAGATTAAAGAGAGTACCAACACACAAATCTGGTGGTCTCCTTATGTCGACCAGGATGATGTGAGCGTCACCGTATCTAATGGTACCGCTATTCTGGAAGGGGAAGTGGAAACAGAAAGGGAGAAGATTTATGCTGAAATTAATGCCATGGAAGCAGGTGCTGACGAGGTTATAAATAATATTGATGTAGAATACAATAATAAATAAACCCCAGCTAAAAGCCTGGCGGGATTTCCCGTCGGGTTTTTTTTTGATGGAACAGAAGAATTTGTTATGGAAAATTTTGAATCGATCAGAGAACAATGGCCTTCCCTTAAGATACAGCTTAAATTGCGGTATCCTCAGTTAAATGAGGGTGATTTAGAATGGGAAGAGGGCTACGCAAAGGAGATGTTTAAAAACCTTCAGATCAAAACAGGCAAGAGCCGGGAAGAATTTCTGGATGAATTAAACACGATTTTAATGGAACAGTAAAAGAACTAAAAAAAAAATTAAAGCAGAATATTATGAAACAGTACAAAATTCCAATACTTTCGGCAATAATTGGAAGTGCCCTTACCCTTCTTGTTTTTTGGGCATTTACCCATAATGAAGCCAATGCGCCCCGTGTGCAGGAGATGGGTGACATCCCCTCGGCAAATGTGGTTTACACCACCAATGAGGAAGGGGAAATGGTTTCTCTTGATTTTACGGAAATCTCCAAAAAGCTGATGAATGCAGTGGTGCATATCAGTTCCATTAAGGAAGTACAACAACCATCAGGACGGGGTTTCCAGCAACTCCCCGATCCT
>CAYTDH010000487.1:0-3738 GCA_964436325.1 uncultured Tangfeifania sp. | reverse complement strand
GTTTTTAACCGGTGGGGAGAGGTTGTTTTTGAGTCGCGGAGTCAGAACGACGGATGGAACGGAAAAATGAAAAACGGCCGTTTTGCCCCTGCCGGTGTTTATACATGGTCAATCAACTATTACGATTTCCTGGGGAAAAAACACCAACAACAGGGAACGGTAACCCTCCTTTTTTAGCGCTCCGGATTTATCTTTTTTTTGTGAAGAAAAAAAATGGTCACTTAAACAGGCAACCCTGTGTGTCACATTTTCGTACACATTGATGCGGAATTGTCATTTGGATTGATTTCTATAAGGAGTTTAGAAAGGTGGTGGAATCATGATTAATAACAAATTAAAAGAGGGAAAGATGGAGGCAAGAAGCAACCAGCAAAGAGAAAGCAGAAGGTGGGGCACGGTTTATGAGTCCATTGGAATAAGATACCAAGTGACCCATGAAAGATTTATTGTGCCCTGGCAAATGGACCATTCCAAGGCCAAAGAAATACCTGTTGATTGAGGATTGAACCGATTGGAATGAGCTGATTTTAGTAAGAAATTGAATGTCCGGATAAAAATACCGGACATTTTTTTGTGCTTTGGGTTAGATTTCGGGAATGAGCAATTTGTTTCGGACGTTTTTTCCATCTTTTTGGCCCAAAAAAAGCGTCAGCGAAATTTCATGCGATCCATAACTGTAGTTGGAAAGCTCGGAAAGTGTCAGGTCAAAACTGTATCCCAGTTTAAATTCTTCCCGCGCCAATCCTGCTAAAGCAACCAGAGCATCGGGTCTGATATCCAGGTTATTCCGGTACCATGCTCCAAAAAGAAATGATTTCTCAATCATGTATATTCCCATGTTCAACTGTTTAAAACTGCCTTGCTGTTGGTACAACAGGTTGGGAGAAAGCGAAAATATACGGGAAAGAAGTCCGTGATGCCACCGGTGTAAAAGGGCTCCGGCGTGAAGCGTCATCTTCACAGGGATTTTCCCTTTTTGGTCACCTTCAATAATGGATTCGTCGGGCCGGGTAAGGTGATGCACCGCTGCTCCCCAGAAAAATTCACCATGTTGACCCACCGCCCCCAATGCAAAATCAGGAAACATTTTTTTTTCACCGGAATGATATTTGGAAACCCATTCCGAAATTTCTCCGCTTAATTGGTCAATTCCCGAGGGAAAGACCAGGTTTTCCGGCCTGAACTGTTTGTAAACGATTCCTCCCTGTAAGCCCAAAGTCATAAAACTTTCCATGCCAAGCTGCAGGTGATAGGCATAAGCCATCGTGGCAGAATGGGTGGTGATTACATTATTGAGTTCCTGGTCGTGCATGGCGTGAAAGCCAAAACCGGCATTTGTTTTTTTCAGGTGTTGGTCAAATGAAAGGGAATAGGTGGTAAAAGTGTTCCCTTTAGCGGGCCATTGATTCCTGTAGTTCAGGACCATTCGCGGAAGGATCGTGGTGCCCGCAAAGGCAGGGTTCAGATAAAGGGGGTTGGCAAAAAACTGGGAAAATCCCGGGTCTTGTCCCCGGCATAATGCGGAAAAAGAGAGAAAGACCACAATGAAGGACCAGCGAAGCATGAATTTCAGGTTTCTGATTTAGCGCGGGAAAGTAGTAAATTAATACAATTTTCGGGGCTGTTCCCACGGGTTTTTTTTATTGAAATGCAGCCAGGGAATAACAAGTCCGAGTGAGGCTTCTCCCAAAAAGGCCGGTCGTGGAAAATCCGGAGTATAGAATGTTCCTGCCGAGAAATGGATCATCAGGTGGTTGAATTTCCATCCATAGGTGCCCCCAAGTCCATGGATGTTTTGGTTAAAATCGTTTTGAATAAAGAGGCCATAGGTGTGATCTGTCTGGGAAATGGCCATTTCTACCCGCGTGAGGAGTTGACTCTCGGTAATAAGCACCATTAACCCGGGTTTTGCCCGGTAGGGCCGCGAAATCAGTCCGTTATTGTTGCCTTTTATGATTCGGTTATAATGAAGGATTATTCCTGGAGTCCAGGCTTTCCATTGGTTGTCCCCGGCAACAAGCGATTGGTGAATCCCCCACCAGGCGGAAATTCCGGTCTGGCTGACAGGGGAGTCCATTAACAGTCCCACCCTGGGGCGAAGACTGTAATACCTCAAAAATTCCTTGCCCGGAGGGCTCGGAGGCTTGTATTGTTTTCCGAGCATTCCGTCAATGGCATGTGCCAGAAGCTGTTTGCTGGCCAATCCATAATTGATTTGGAGGGAGGGGATTATTCTTTTTTCATTTTTTGCGGGCAAGGTGCGCGAATAGGAAAGACCAAGACCTGTTTCGGAGGTGTTGTTCTGACCATTAAGGTTTTGGAAAAAGCGGAATGCGATGCCTCCGTTGAGTTTTTCGCTGAAGGTGTCATAAGATAAAAAGAAAATATTGTCCAGTGCTTCCTGGCCTTCCGAAAAGAAAGAGGTGCCGGTCCACACGCTGGTGCTTTTGTTTAGTCCGGCATAAGAGGGGTTTAAAAGGATTTTGTCGGAAAGAGGAGGAAGGCGCTGTTCGGGCTGGCCAAAAGCCCACCCTGCGGTAAAGAGAAAAACGGTTAAAGTGAATAACCTTCCCTTTGAGCGAAATAATCTCATCCGGTCCCCTTTTTTCAATACCTTATTGAGGACCAACAGGAGGAAATCAATAAAAATCAATAACCCTGCAGCGATGGAACTCAAAGAGGAATTCGCATGCGGGGTGGATTTTTTGGTCATGAAAGATTATTCTTTTAGTACAACAGAACGAAAAATACACCTTTTTCTTATGAAGAATCAACGGATCATGGCAAGAATCTCATTTAAAAAATATTTTTTTTGATCATCGGCATCTTTTAAAGCTGTGTGGATTTGATCAACCACCTGATTGGAAATTTCTTTTGCAGGCGTTTCTTTCATGTTGTCAATGACCGTAAAGGCTTCAAAACTGGTCTCCCATTCCTCCTGAATAACAAGGTCAACAAAGACCGGAAGGTGTTCCCGGTAGTCGAGACCATTTTGCCAGCAAGCTGTAGCAATTGTTTTACGGATGGACTTGTATCTGGGGTCGGTCAATGCATGGACGAGGACAGGAGCTGATTCCCGGACCTTTAGTGTTCCCAGGATTTTTTTTATTTCATCTTCCACCTTTTGTTCAGCTCCTGCGTTTAGCATATCAAAAAGAATGGGAAGGTAGGCAATATTTCCCTCCTTTTTAAGTACATTCAATGCATCAATAACTATCTCTGTGCGGGCGGAAAAGAGATCTTCCTCCAGTTTTTTATTTAATTTTTTTTCTGTCATCTTTTCTTATTTTCTTTCACAAAATTAATCAATTTTCCCGGCTTACTAAATCACCGTTTCCCGAAACAAATGTTGTGCGAAAACGTTAACTTTGAAGTCCATGAAAAACATCGATGAATTAAAGAATGCCCGTGTCGGACGGCTCATGTTTAAATATTTTGTTCCTGCTTTTGTTGGGGTTTTTGTGAATGCCCTTTACAACATTGTGGACAGGATCTTTATTGGGCAGGGGGTGGGAGCCGAAGCACTTTCCGGTATTTCGGTTATCTTTCCGGTGATGTTGATTATGATGGCTTTCGGCATGCTCATTGGAATCGGAACCGGTGTTTATGTGTCCATTAACCTTGGGCGGGATGATATGGACCGTGCTGAGAAAACACTGGGTACAGGACTTGCATTAATGCTTGTTGTTTCCCTGATCATCATGCTGGTGACCTATTTTCTGAAAGTGCCTGTTTTAA
>CAYTDH010000486.1:0-3742 GCA_964436325.1 uncultured Tangfeifania sp. | reverse complement strand
AGCCGGCCAAACCCGATCTGGACGACCACTTTTTTTTTCCTATTTTTGAACTTAATTCAAAAAACTAACCGTTAAAGTCAAATGAAGATTTCTGTTGTTGGAACCGGATATGTCGGATTGGTTTCTGGAACCTGTTTTTCGGAGACCGGTATAGATGTTGTTTGTGTGGATGTTGATCAGCGAAAAATTGACCTGCTGAACAACGGGCAAATTCCCATTTATGAGCCTGGTTTGGAGGATATTTTCCGCCGGAACGTGGAAAAGGGCAGGTTGTCATTTACCACCAGCCTTTCCGACAGTTTAAAAGATACCGATGCTGTTTTTATTGCTGTTGGAACACCGCCTGATGAGGACGGGAGTGCCGATTTAAAGTATGTCCTTGCTGTTGCACGGGAGATTGGTCAGTCAATGGACCACTACATGGTGGTGGTCACCAAAAGCACTGTTCCGGTGCAGACCTCCCAAAAAGTAAAGACTGTAATTCAGGAGGAGCTCAATAAAAGAGGGGAGCAAATTGCTTTTGATGTGGCATCGAATCCCGAATTTCTGAAGGAAGGAAGTGCTGTTCAGGATTTTTTAAAACCCGACCGCATTGTTGTGGGGGTGGAATCGGAACAGGCGGAAAAGGTGATAAAACGTTTATATAAACCTTTTTTGCTGAATGGCCATCCCATTCTTTTTATGGATATTCTTTCTTCGGAAATGACCAAATATGCAGCAAATGCGATGTTGGCAACAAAAATCAGTTTTATTAACGACATTGCTAATTTGTGTGAGATTATCGGGGCCGATGTGGATGCGGTTCGCCGGGGGATTGGTTCTGATCCCCGGATAGGGAATAAATTTATTTACCCGGGAACCGGTTACGGCGGCTCCTGTTTTCCTAAAGATGTGCAGGCACTTATCCGCGTTGCCGATGAAAAGGGGTATTCCCTCGATATCTTAAAAGCTGTGGAGTTGGTGAATAATCGCCAGAAGTCCATTTTGTTTAATAAGCTAAACAGCTATTTTAAAGGGGAACTGGAAGGCAAAAAGATTGCCCTTTGGGGCCTGGCATTTAAACCCAAGACCGATGACATGCGGGAGGCCCCTTCACTGGTGATTGTCGAAAAATTGCTGAAGGCTGGGGCCAAAGTCGTTGCTTATGATCCCGTGGCCATGGAAGAAGGAAAAAGGATTCTGGGCGATAAGATTGAATATGCCCGCGATGAATATGATGCCTGTATAGATGCCGATGCATTGCTGCTGGTTACCGAATGGCCTGAATTCAGAATTCCCAATTTTAAAGTGCTTCAGAGATTACTGAAAAATACGGTTATTTTCGATGGACGAAATATTTACGATCCCGAAGAGTTAAAAGAGCTTGGTTTTGACTATTTCGCCATTGGGAGAAATGCTGTAGGGTAAGCTAAAAACCAATTTTTATGAAAAGAATATTAGTCACCGGCGGTGCCGGATTTGTCGGTTCCCATTTGTGTGAGCAACTGCTGAATGAGGGGAATGAGGTTATTTGCCTCGATAATTATTTTACCGGGAAAAAAGAGAAGATCATCCATCTGATCGATAATCCCTATTTTGAACTTGTCAGGCACGATGTAACCATGCCTTATTATATTGAGGTGGATGAAATTTACAATCTGGCTTGCCCGGCCTCACCCATTCATTACCAGTACAATCCCATAAAAACGATAAAGACTTCGGTTATGGGAGCCATAAACATGCTGGGACTGGCCAAACGGATAAAGGCTAAAATTCTTCAGGCCTCCACCAGTGAAGTCTATGGAGATCCCGAAGTGCACCCCCAGCCCGAAGACTACTGGGGGAATGTAAACCCCATAGGAATACGCTCCTGTTACGATGAGGGAAAACGTTGTGCCGAATCGCTCTTTGTGAATTATCACACCCAAAACCAGGTGAAGATAAAAATTGTCCGGATTTTTAATACCTATGGACCTAAAATGGAACCCGATGACGGTCGCGTGGTTTCAAATTTTATTGTTCAGGCTTTGAACAACGAAGATATTACCATTTTCGGAGATGGAAACCAAACCCGCAGTTTCCAATATGTGACGGATTTAATCAGGGGAATGACCAAAATGATGGAAACAGAGGATGCATTTACAGGACCTGTGAATATTGGAAATCCAGGTGAGTTTACTATGCTGGAGCTTGCCAGGGAGATACTGGATATTACAGGCTCCAAATCGAAGATTATCCATTTGCCCTTGCCCAAAGATGACCCCACCCAAAGACAACCGGATATTGCTCTTGCCAGGGAAAAGCTGGGAGGATGGGAACCTGAAATCCTCCTTCGGACCGGGCTGCAGAAAACGATCGATTATTTCGATGAGTTATTGAAAAAGAAATAAATAGTGATTATATGGGCCTGGATTTAGCTGAAAAAAAACCCACCGTTCTTATTGTTGATGACAACGCGAACAACATTAAAGTTATTGCCATTACCCTCCGGTCGCAGAATTATCAACTGGTGATTGCCACCAGCGGAAAAAATGCCATTGAAATGGTAGAAAAAACCCGGCCTGATTTGATCTTACTCGACATTATGATGCCCGGAATGGATGGATACGAAACATGCGAAATTATTAAGTCCAAAGAAGAAAACAGAAATATTCCTGTTTTATTCCTTACAGCCCTCAATCAAAAGGACAATATCGTTAAAGGATTTGAAGTGGGAGGGGTCGATTACATTACCAAACCTTTTAATAAAGAAGAATTAATCAGCCGGGTCAAAACCCACCTGGAGCTTAAATTAACCCGTGATGAGCTGGAGGGGACTACCCGTCATCTTACTGAATTGAATTCACTGAAAGATAAAATGTTCTCTGTTATTGGCCACGATTTGCGCTCCCCTCTGGGAAGTGTAAAGATGACCCTTGAGTTTCTCTCCCAATCCGCTTCTGATTCCTGCTCTGAAGAGCATCGTTCTACGCTCGACCTCATGGTAAAGACAACCGATGAGGTTTTTAACCTGTTGGAAAATCTGCTTGGATGGGGGAAATCCCAAAGCGGAAATTTGTCGCTTGAACCCGAAAATATTGAGCTTTATGATCTTCTGGAAAGCGTCTATTTTTTGAACAGGGGACACCTCAGGATGAAAAATATTCAGTTCAACCTCGATGTGGATAAAGGGCTTTTGGTGCATGCCGATTTGAATACCCTCAAAATTGTTTTTCGGAATTTGCTTTCCAATGCCATTAAATTTACGCCCGAAGGAGGGTTTATACAGGTGAGTTCCAGGAAAATCAACGAGCAGGTGCAAATAACCGTTCGGGATTCAGGAGTGGGAATCGCTCCGGAAAATCTCACAAGGCTTTTTGAACCCGGAACGCATATTACCACCTATGGAACCAACAAAGAATCGGGGAGTGGACTGGGGCTTAAGTTATGTTACGATTTTGTGCAGCGCAATAATGGAAATATTGATGTGGAAAGTGATGAGGGAAAAGGCAGTTCCTTTATTGTTTCACTCCCTCAGGCCAATTAAATTGGGTGGAGACGACTAATGGCAGATTTATATAAAAGGCTCATAATGAATGGTTTTAGGTGATCGCACTCTGGTGTCATTTCAACGCCGATGGATTAAAATGATCTTTGAATCCGGTTCTGTTAAAACTACCGTCGGTGTCGCTTAGGGGTATTCGGTGTTTTGAGAAACTATCAGCTGTGTTTTTTTTCAGCCAACTGAATGTTTGGAGCGACGCCGACGGTTTTGGAATCTGCC
>CAYTDH010000485.1:0-3750 GCA_964436325.1 uncultured Tangfeifania sp. | reverse complement strand
TGCTCCGGCTACGCTCAGCAATACCCCCTTGTTTTCCCCAGTCAAAATGGGCTGAAGACCAGTGATTGAATTGCCGGTAATCATTAAACCGGGTGATAAATTCAGAAGTAAATGAAATTCCGAAAGGCAGAGTCAGTCCCGCGTATATCTTACTGTTCAGCGAGTTGTTTTTATACAGCCGTTCACGGTAGGTCAGGTTAAGCCACGGGTGACGCGAGGCCGAAATATTTCCCGAAGGCGCATACATAATGACATCGGTATCTCCCTCGTAAAAATCACTGTAGGGCGGCACATTCAAAAGGTTGGTGCTCGACGGAATCGGACTCTCATCGCGCAGGGCGAACTGGGTATTTAGTCCCACTTTAAGGAAATCCGTAACGTCAGCTTCCAGATTCAAACGGCTCCGGTAGTTTTCAAACTTTTCATTGTAAACAATCCCTTCATTGCTTACATAACCCAGCGACCAGTAATACGAAATGGCCTCCGCACTTCCCGAGAGGCTCACGTTATAATCCTGGCGAAGACCGGTCTGAAATTCATGGTTTTTCCATTCAATGGTTTCCCCTTCTTTATAATTGGCAATTTCAACAGGCGAAAACCCGAGACGCTGCAACCATATCTGCGTTAAATCATCCGAAGCAGAAGAACCATCATAACCTTTCCACTCATCTACAGATACCCCTGAAGGCAGATTCTCTGCGCTGTAATAATACCCGGGCTTGTTGAGGTGATGCCGTTCATTGCTTTCAAAACCTGCAATCCTCCAATCAATAAACTGGGGACCGTTCATGGGCTCAATCTGGGCTCCCGAAAGCGTGGCAATCCCTACATTGGCACTTACATTGATGGTTGGTTTTCCTTTTTTCCCTTTTTTGGTGGTAATCAGGATAACCCCGTTGCTTGCCCGGGAACCGTAAATCGCTGCTGAAGAGGCATCTTTCAAAATATCGAATGCCTGAATGTCGTTGGGATTGATATCGGCAAGGTCACCATAGTAAATCATCCCGTCAACCACAATCAAAGGCGCATTGGCACCCGATCCCCTCAGGTTGGTTTCACCCCTCACCTCGAGGTCTTCTGCACTGCTCAATCCTTTAGCACTGGAACTGAAGCTTACATTCAGCCCGGGAACATTGGCTCTCAAAAGGTCGGTCATGTTCGAAGTGGTTTCAGCCTCCAGGTCTTCGGCATCCACCTGAGTAACAGCACCTGTAAGGTCCTTCTTCTTAACAGTACCGTAACCAATGGCAACTACCTCTTCAATTCCAATAACATCCGGTTCCATCTGGACATCTACCGTGGTTTGATTGCCCACCGGAATTTCCTGCGTTTTCATTCCGATAAAAGAAAAAACCAGTGTGGCAGAACCATCGGGAACCTCAATGGAGTAGACCCCATCATTGCTCGTTATTGTTCCGGCAGTTGTTCCTTTAACAACAACAGTAACACCAGGAAGCGGTGCACCATCTTCTCCTGTTACCGTTCCGGTAACCGTTTTTTGTGCCATTGCCACCGATACAGAGGCAAAAAGCACCATTAGTACTACGAATAGGTTTCGCATAAATTTAACATTTTAAGGTTTAATAATACAATACTTAGTATGTTGATCGTTCAATAATCCAAACGTGGGAATACGCGTCACTAAGGGTTTTTAATCAAGAGTTTTTCTTCTTCCGTTTATTTTCATAATTTTGTATAGTTTAATTAGTCAATCCGATTTATTAAACACTATTGGAAGGGAAATGTGGCCGCATTTTCCTTTCTTTTTTTGCGATAATATTAAATTATCCTTATATCTTAAAACAAAAATTCCGATTCAACACTTTAAATGAATAAAATTCTTATGCAATTATAGATGAAAAAACGTTAATCCACCAGTACAATTTTTGCAATTCATAATACGATCTTGACAAGTTGTTGTTTTTTAAAACATCTTTTTGTCCCTGCACTGAAGCATCACGGTTCAAAGGGATTTGGGAATTGTCAAATTGTCAAATTGTGGAACGAAGGCCTATTCCTGTGAATACCTCTCCTGGTAAGATTTCCAGGTATCCATAGACTTTCTCAGAGCGGTTTCGCAATCCTGATCGATGTTGTAACATTGCAAACCGAATAATCCTTCATAGCCGTTATCTTTTATAAAACGAACCACCTCATACGTATCAAAAGTACCTTCACCAAGTGGCTGAATGAGGCGATCCCAGCCCATTTCTTTGGTGTTTCCTGAATCGGCACCGTTTATAGAAACCATATAAAGATGAGGAAGCGCAGCCAGGGCTTTTTCTTTCCAGCCTTCCTCCCCTTCCACTTTCAGAAGGTGACAGGCATTAAAAACCAACCCCGCATTTTCACGACCGGCAAGTTCAGCCAGTTTTACTGCATGGTGAATGGTTTCACAATAATTGTTTGCATGGGGGTAAACAGCTACCTTTGCTCCATAGCGGGCGGCATAATCGGCTAGCTCTCTAATCCCTTCAGCCACCAGGGGATCGCCCTCTTCCTTGTTGTCCATGTGAGCCGGAGCATTCAGAAAAAGTGCAACCATCAAATCACGACCTTCCGAATCGCGGATAATATCCTTAATCTCTTCTTTATAGGTGATTTCCCCGGTTCCCTCCAGGGTCATTCCCCAGTAAATCTCGGGCATCATTAAACCCACTTCATCCAGTACTGCCCTGCGCTGATAATAATCCTCACTGGTATGACCTGCGAAACCGTCGAACCCAATCTCCTTTATTAGTTTGGCTTGTTCTTGCATGGTCTGCGGGGCATTTGGCAAGGTGCGAACACAGTTGTTAAATGCATAAAACGGATTATCCAGGGTTTTCTTGTCAGGAGATGCGCATCCGAATAGCAGGAAGGCAAGTCCAAATAAAATTGTTTGTTTCATGGAAAAGATTTTAATTTTTTTGTTAGTAAATTAGCATTTCATCGTTGCTATTTTGTCATAAGACCATTGCTCACGGGGCTTTTTGCTCCTTTTGGCATTGGCCTCATCGTCATTTTCAAAAGCTTCTGTACCGGGATTCCAAACCAACTTTCTGTTCAATTCCGCCGCGATATTCCCAAGATGACAAACCGTAGAAGTCCGGTGGCCGATTTCGGCATCCATAGTGGGCTTTCCTCCGGTTTTTACTGCCTGCAGAAAATTGAAGTATTCACTTTTATCGGTAGGCAGTTCTGCTTTATCTTTTGGCAATTCAAGCAAAACCGGATCACTGGCTGTTAAAGGTTTATTCCAACCCTTACTTTCAATCCATCCTTCACTCCCAATCACACGGATCCAGGGGATTCCGTTCTTTACCTCCATCTCCACTCCGTTTTCATAGGTATAAAGGATATCGAAAACTTTTGGAGTATTGTATATCCCTGTATGGTAAACGGCAGGAGCCAGGGGCTTAACTTCAACCGGACCACTCCGGTCAAATCCTGTAATCCACTGGGCCGTTTCCCCCTGGTGGGGAAGCCAGTCGGTAATGGTGCCACCGGCATAATGCGTGTTCCAGCGAAAATGATAAAAGCACCTCGATTTACAATAGGGCAATACAGGTGCAGGACCACACCACAGGTCATAGTCAAACCCCCTGGGAGGATCGGTAAATTCAAAACCATCCTTCGGAACTTCGCGAACAGGCAATTCGATGTCAATCTTTTTCAGATCCCCGACACGTCCGTTTTTCACCAGTTCGGCCATTTGATGGAAGACCGGCAAAAACCGGTCTTCCACCGAAACAGCAAATACCTTTCCAC
>CAYTDH010000484.1:0-3752 GCA_964436325.1 uncultured Tangfeifania sp. | reverse complement strand
GGGGGCTCCGACGAAAATGTAGCCGCTTTCAGCGTATTCACCGAAAACGTATTGTAGATGGGCTGACTAAAGATGCTGTAATTAAAAGAAGGCTTCTCATGCGATGCATCTTCAATTTCGGGCATGCTGCTGATTTTATTGGCATCCTGAACGGTTGGGTCATAGGCTTTCACCACTTCAACCTCCTGGGTCAGGGTAGTATCCGTTTGGGCAAATGTCACGAGAGTAAAATGCATCAAGATAACCCCCGGTATATATTTGATTGCTTTTCCGAACATAATTGCTGTTTTATTTATCATTAATTTTTAATTGAAATGAACTGTCTTTGGCCCTTTGCTGTTCGATTTGCTCGCCAGCCTCAATCTGTGCCAGTTTCCGCGATGCTTCGGCTTTGATGCCGTCGTCATCGTTCCCGTAATTCTCTACCACACTTCTCAGGGTGTGTTTGGCCTGAAAATCATCCCCCCGGTCGAGGTAAATATCCGACAACAACAGGAAAGCTTTCCCCAGCCAAAACTGAAAGGGAGTGCCCTGCGAAATGAATTCATTGATCGTTTCCTCGGCTTCCTGTTTTTGATTAGTCCTGTACAATATTTCAGCAACCAGGTATTTTGCTTCAGCACCCTGCTCAATTTTAGTGTCTTTGGCCACCGCCTTAAGGGGTGGAAGAGCCGCCTGAAAATCGCCCGGCAAGTAATGCGATTTCCCTGCAATAAAATTGGCCTCGCGCATCCAGACCTCATTCACCACATCAGAACCTTTCACTTTGGCTGCAGCCTCTATGGCCTGAGGATATCGCTCCAGTTCAAAGTTGCATCGCATTTGACCGGTATAGGCTTTTAACCTGTTCCACTTACTGTTCGCCGCATTCCCAAGCCGGTTGAACAACTCCAGTGCCCGCTCGTATTGACCGGCATTGTAGGTCAGCTCAGAAGCCCTTGACAAGGCCTGTTCGGTAAAAATATTGTCGGGCTGGCGGACAACATCATTGTAATGCTGTGCAGCCTCAGAAAAATGGCCCTCCTTGTAATGCAATTCCGCAAGATAAAAATGGGCGTTGGTCCTAAAACTTCCATTGGGAAACTGGTTCAGGTATTTCTCCAACTGGCTGGCGGCCCGTTCGTCCCCATCCATGTAAAGCCGCTCCCCGGCCATATAGGTCAGTGAATCCTGTTCGGAAACGGTAACATCAGCCCCTCTCCCCAACTGTCTTGCATACTCAAAATAGGCATCCACATTGTTCATCTCAATGTAGCAATTCTTAATACCCAGCAAAGCATCCTGGGCTTCAGGCGTACCCTGATAATTTTCTGCCACTTTTTTGTAATGGGCAAGGGCCTGACCAAAATCCCCGCTGTTGAATTTCATCAGCCCCAACTGCAACAGGGCTTTCCTGTAAATATTGGTTTCCGGATAATGGGTGATGATTTCACGGTAATTTTGAATGGCTTCAGTATATTGCCCTAAACGTTCATTCGCCCGACCCATTTCATACAGGGCTTCATCAGCATAATCCGAATCCGGAAAATCGGACAGCAATTGCTTCAGAAACCGGATTTTCCCCTGCTGATCATGTCCCAGTCCCTGACAAAAAGCCATTTGGTAAAGCGAATAGTCGGGTTCAAACAGGCCAAGATTAAATGCTTCACGGTAATTCTTTTGAGCCATGGTGTAATCGGTACTCTGGAAAAAATAATCTCCCAGCCGGTTGTAAGCATCTGCCAGTTTCTCAGTAGGATTATCCTGCATGGCGTTTATATAATTCCGGAAATGGGATGAGGCTGCCTGGTAATTATTTAGTTTGAAATAGGCATATCCCAGATTATATTCCGCATCTTTATACTCAGGCAGCGAAAAGGCCCCCGGCGTGCGCAAAAATTCGGTATACATGTCGATGGAACTGCTGTAATCCCCAACCCTGTACAAAGCCTCCGCTTTCCAGTATAAGGCCCGGGCATTTAATTCCCTGTTGTAGCTTCCATTATCAAGTGAAAGATTGAAATAATCGATGGCCTGATTGTACGCCAGATTATTAAACAATTCAAGCCCCCGGTAAAAAGTGACCCGCTGGTAAGCCATCCGCAATTCGGACGTTTTATCTTCTATCTTCTCAATGGAATTGATGGCATCGCGGTAATTTCGGGTAACCATGAAAACTTCAGTCAAATAACGATAAGCTTCGGAATTTCGCCGGGAATTGGGATAGAGCTCAATGTACCGGTCAAAAGCTTTGATGGTTTCGTTAAAGGGAGAATAGGAGAGTTCATAGGTCAGTTTGGCATAACTGAACAAGGCATCTTCCTTAATGCGCTCATTGAAATCAAACTCAGAAGCCGCTTCAAAAGCTACCCGGGCTTTCTCCTTTTCGCCGGCCTGAATATAGCAGTCTGCCAAATGATAATAGGCATTCTGCGCCATCTCATCTTTCCCTTTAGAGGCATTCTCAAAAAGCGGTATGGCTTTCTCAAAATGCTCCTGGTTATAATAGCAGTATCCCAGCAGATAATTATCCTCCCGTGTTTTTAAACCAGGCGATTCGTAATAGGTTTCCAGATAGGGAATGGCTTCTTCATATGACCGCAAATGAAAATAAGAGTCACCGATTATTTTCGACAACTCCACCTGGTGCTCTTCTTCCACTTCGTCAATGATCGTTACACTATAGTCAACGACCTGCTGGTATTTTTGCTGTTTGTAATAAATCTGACTCACATATAACGGAATGACTCTGGAATAGGTAGGATCGCCGTTGAGCCGCGAGAAACCTTCCAGTGCCGACTGGTAATTCTCCCTAAGATACATAATATGCGCCCAGTAATAGTTAGCCGGACGGCTATAGATGCTGTTTGCATCCCGGACTTCATTAAACTCCGCCAGGGCCTGATCTTCATTTTCCATCATCAGATGAGAATATCCGTTTTGGTATTTCAGCCTGACCAAATCTTCATCACTGAGCTCCGAACGCTCAACCTCCCGGTAGCTCCGCAATACAGCACCATAAAGTTTCCGGTCAAACTGGTCATTGCCCAAATAAAAATAAGCCCTGCTCAAAAATGGACTTTCAGGATGCTCTTCAATAAACCGGTCAAGCATTTTGTAACCTGAACTAAGCCCTGCTTTTAAAGCAGAAACCGATTTAAAAAAGAGGGATTCAGAATAGCGTTCCGATTGGGGATCAACCTGGTTCTGAACTTTTTCAAACTGGCGAAAAGCAGCATTGTATTTCTCTTGTTTGAAAAGTTCACGCCCCAATTGAACTTCTTTCTCCACATCTTCAAAATAAGCTGTTTGCTGCGCCAAAACGGCAGATGAAAAAAAATTCAAAAGCGGCAAAAAGATTAAAATCTGTATTGTCTTCATGCTTAATTTTTTGTTTGATATCCTGCGAGTCATCCCCGATCAGTTTAAAAGACTAAGGATGCTGGTTTTCAAAAAAGATGATATTTTGAATCAAAACCCTAAAATAGGAATAATCATTCTTATAAATCATCTAAAATTGTGCCATTTTCTTAACAAGAAACTGTTTATTTCTTTCGTTTATTATTCAAAGCTTTAAAAAAAATTAG
The DNA here is from genome assembly GCA_964436325.1 of uncultured Tangfeifania sp. Classification (GTDB taxonomy): domain Bacteria; phylum Bacteroidota; class Bacteroidia; order Bacteroidales; family Prolixibacteraceae; genus Tangfeifania. Next base: position 186 of record CAYTDH010000484.1, on the reverse strand, counting down.
GGGTATCTTCGAAGCATATCATTCAAAATGAAAGAAACCAGGCAAATAGAATTGAAAGATGCAGACATATTCCAGGGCAACCACCTCCTCTTTTCAAAGGTGAAACTCAGCGTAGAAGCCGGAGAGTTTATTTATATCATTGGAAAAGTTGGTACCGGAAAGACAAGTCTGATAAAAACCCTCCAT
>CAYTDH010000483.1:0-3755 GCA_964436325.1 uncultured Tangfeifania sp. | reverse complement strand
GTTCTAAGTAACAACCAAGGAACCGGTCTGTAAAGAAAAGACCGGTTCCCTTGCTTAATCGAGCGTAGCGATACCCATACCAACCGCACACCAATTCATTCGTAATTCGTAATTCGTAATTCGTAATTCGTAATTAAAATTAAAATTAAACCTCCTCCTTCAACCGCTTCCGCTTACTCTTCTTCTGGTCCTGCCCATAACCATAGCCATAACCATAACCGTATCCATAGCCATAGCCGTAACCGTATCCATAACCATAACCATAACCATAACCGGACCCAAAGCCATACTTGCCTTTGCCCACACTAATGCTGTTGACCAGAATCCCCACGCCTTTGAGTTCATGCTTGGCAACCTCTTCCAGGGCATGTTTGAGTCCCTGTTTATGGGTAAACTTATGCCTTACCACAAAAAGATTGGCGTCGATAATTTCGTACAACTGAAACAAATCAGCCACAAAACCAACGGGCGGAGTATCGAGGATGATAACATCATACTCCTTCTTCAACTCATCGAGCAACTCCACCAGGGCGTCGTCGGTAAGCATCTCCGAGGGATTCGGCGGGATGGGGCCGGCAGGGATGAGCTTCAGCCGCGGGTGTTTCGTCTTAAAGGTAATCTCCTCGAGGGTAGCTTTACGGATGATGTAATTCACAACACCCACATCGGACTTCAGCCCGTAAACCTCCTTCATTTTGGAGTTGCGCAGGTCGAGGTCAACCACCACGGTCTTTTTGCGTGCCAATGCAAACGAAGAAGCAATGTTCACTGCATTGTAGGTTTTTCCTTCTTTGGGAAAAGTCGACGAGACCGCAATAACCGGGTGTTGCTTATCCTTCACCATCAGGTTGAGTTTGGTGCGAATAGCTTTGTAAGGCTCACTGGCTGGTGAGTTGGGTTTATCAAGCACAATGGTCGGACTCAGCGATACATCGCGGGAGTTATAAAATACATGCCCGATAATGGGGTAAGAGGTAAGGGCCTCAATCTCTTCCTGAGACTGTACTTTCGTATTGAAAAAATCGGCCAGGAAAATAATGCCTGCCGGAAAGGCCAGTCCCAGCAACAGGCCAATGGCATAGATCATCCGCGTTTTAGGCTCCACCGGAACCCCTCCACCCTGCGCCGTTTCAATCACATGGCTGTCGGGAATATTCGATGCCTTGGCAATCTGAGCCTCCGATAATTTCTGAAGCAAAAAGGTGTACGTCTCGCTGTCGAGCTGGTAGCGCCGTTCGATGTTCACATAATTCCGCTCGGTTGCAGGCAGTTGGCTCACCCGTTGATCGAGCGTGAGAATCCGTTGATTGATGGTCTCCAAAGCGATTTCCGATTGCGAAATAATATTGTTTGTGTTCTCAATCAATGACCGTTTCACACTCTCAATCCGGGCATTCAGCCGGCGTATGGTGGGGTGGTCGGACCCCTCGCGAATAGAGGTCTGACTGGCTTTCTCGGTAATCAGGTCATTCAGTTGCAAAATCAGGCTGTTCAGCAACGGGTCCTGAATGCCCATGGCCGAAGGAGCAATAACCGTCTCTTCCAGCTCACGGCTGTTCTGGATGTCATTCTGCAAGTATTGGTAATACTTGTTTTCCGCCTCCAGAGCTATCCGCTCTTCATCCAATGCCCGCATCTGCTCAAGCAATTCCGTTGATTGCGCAGAAATATTCAGCAACTGGTTTTCGCTTTGGAATGTCTCCATCCGGTCTTCCGAAATAGACAGCGAATCGGAAACACTCTCCAGTTGCGAATCGATGAACTGAATGGTCCGATCAGCATTCTCATTTTTCCGGCGCAGGTTTTCAGTCTGGTAAATATGCATCAGGTTATTCAGAAAATCCCTCCCTTTTTGAGGATGAAAATCGCGCAGCGTGAGCTGCAAGATGGAGGTCTTGTCATCGTGAAGCGTCACTTCCAGGTTGCTCCGGTATTTCTCCACCAGAGAACGGGGCGAATGAAACCGGAATTTATAGCGGTTGGCTGCGTCGGCATCAAACTGCTCATTCAGCAATATGGTAAATGCAAAATGGTCGGAGACAAAGCGCACCCCGGGTTTGATTTTTTTGGAAAAGGAAAACCCTTGCAGCTCCCTGACCACCCCCATTTGCTCATAATCAAAAACCGTTACCGTTTCCTCTTCTTCCATAGATACCACCAACTGGCCATCGGAAAGTATATCGAGAAAAAAATCTGCCTCCAGCATTTGCGGGTGATCGCGTTCCCATTTCACACGGAAGGGAACGTCCTGGTAATGCTCTTTGGCAGCAAACCTTCCCAATGAAAAGTAACTCACCTCAAACCCCAGGTTGTTCAGTGTCCGTTCAATGATGGGAGTGGACTCCAGAATAACCATCTGGTTGGAAATGTTCCGCATGCTGTTGGTCAGGCCCAAACCCTGGAACATCGCACCATTGGGACCCTCACCCCCGAAAAGATTCGACTGGCCGCCCTCTTCTTCCACCAGGAGGGTTGAGCTCATCTGGAATACTGGCGTGGTATACAGCTTATAAAAATAAGCTCCGGCCCCAAAAACCAGGACCGACAAAACAAACCAATACCAATTGCCCAGTAGCTTAAAAATAATCTTTTTTATGTTCAGTGATTCTTCCGCTTCCTGATTAAAATACCCTTTTCCGTTCAGTTCTCCTTGCTCCATCAGTTGAATAAATTAAGAATAAGTAACCCGATTGATATAATTGATGCTGTAATGCTCAATGGTGCCGAATAACTCAGGTTCTTGGCCCCGTAAACCTTGGTCCGGTGTTCCACATAGACAATATCGTGCGGCAGGACATAATAATAGGGAGAAAAAATAATCTCCTCATCGGTCAAATCCAATTCAGCCACATGCTTTCCGTCGGGCAGCTCCCGGATCAGTTTCACTTTCTGCCGGTTACCGTAATCGGTGATGTCTCCTGCCAGCCCCAGCGCTTCAAAAATGGTGAGCTGGTTCTTCACCATCAGCTTTTGTCCGGGCGATTTTACCTCCCCCAGCAGGGTAACATTACGGTTCACCAGCTTAACAAATACCGAGGCGTCCTGCAGGTAATTGTCCACCCTGCTCTGTATCACATCGCGGACTTCCGATACGGTTTTATCCTCCACTGCAATATCTCCAAGTGCCGGATAGGAAATATTTCCCTCTTCATCCACCAGGTAGGTAATAAGCTCAAGATTGGAACTACTGCTGCTTCGTGTTCCTTGCGACACATCGGTCAGATTTAAAAAAGCAGCGTTCATGGGGTCATCACTAATCACCTGAATAAACAACTGATCGTTGGGCCGGATACGGTACTCTTCGGGCATCGGACCGCTTTCATAGGTCGTTCCGGGCTCTATTCCGCCCATGTAAATCAATTCCTGCAAAGGGGTGCTGCAGGAAGAAAAAAGAACCGGAAAAAGCACCAGCAATAGCCAGCCCCGGCTTCGTGATTCATAATGATTGATTGCCATGTATTTGTTTTTCTAAAATTCAGATTACAAAAATAGTAAAATAAATCCATCCACACCACCCGGCATCTCACGAATGTACCAGAAAAATAATTCGAAATGATTGATCTCAGTTAAATAAACAGATTCCTTCGCAAAGCTGCCAATGGCAGGTTTTCTAAAATAGCTCATAATAAAACAAGAATAAAATCGCATACTGGTGTCATTTCGAGAGGTCACTCAAAATTTTTTTGGGTATAATGAGGGAATGACAGATGAATTATTTCTGTCATTTGTTCCACAGGTATTTCCCTTTAATTTTT
>CAYTDH010000482.1:0-3761 GCA_964436325.1 uncultured Tangfeifania sp. | reverse complement strand
CGGGTCCCCCTGCAATGGCAAAAGACACTTCCAAACAGCTTTTTGGCTATCATGGAACAGACAAAATTGCTTTTGGCGAATTTACTTTCGATACTACAGGAAATAAGCAGTCGGTTGTATTCAGACTAATCGATGAGTATGGCAAAATACTGGAGGAACATAACCTGTCCTACCGCAAGTTGACACCTCCCAAAAAGTGAACTACCTTTTGGAATTACTCGAAAAAATTAAAAAAGACGACTGATAAAAATTAAAAGTTCAATTTATCATGAAACTACTGTTTTTTGCTTCACTTGCATTTATCTCCCCTCAGTTTATGAGTTGCTCCGGCGAAAATGCGGAACAAACCAGTCGCCCTAATATTTTATTTGCCATCAGCGACGACCAGTCATTCGGCCATACCAGTTTTGCAGGAGCAGAGTTTGTACATACACCTGCTTTCGACCGGGTGGCAAGCGAAGGCGCTTACTTCACAAATTGTATCGCTGGTTCGCCGGGTTGCGCCCCTTCGCGCAGTTCGCTGGTTACCGGCCGCCACCACTGGCAGAACGAACAGTCGGGGCAGCATGCCTCGTCGTGGATGAAAAAACACGTTCCTTTTGTGGACCTGCTCGAAGCCAACGGTTACATTACCGGGCGCACCGGAAAAGGGGTTGCTCCTTTTCAATATGCCCGCGACGGCAGCGATTCGCTGTGGCGTGCAACCAATGCAGCAGGTATCGCCCACAGTAACATTCGTTACGAAAAAGGAAGTCCTGAAGATGAACGCCCGGCAAAATTTATCAGCCACGTCAACTATTTTGAGAACTTCAAATATTTTATGGAAAACGTGAAAGGGGACAAACCGTTTTTTTTCTGGTATGGTGGGCAGGAACCTCACAGGGCATACGAACAAGGTTCCTGGAAAAGAACCGATAAAAAACCTGAGAATGTTGAGATACCTGCATTCCTTCCTGATAATAAAATCGTCAGAGGTGATATGCTCGATTATGCCGTGGAGATTGAGTGGTTTGATTTGCATTTGCAGCGGATGCTGGAATATCTTGAATCAACCGGTGAACTGGAAAATACCATTGTAATCGTTACTTCCGATAATGGGATGCCCTTTCCGCGGACAAAAGCTAACTGTTATGAATACGGCATTCACGTACCGTTTGCCATTCGTTTCCCTAAAGCTTTTCCTGGAGGAAGGCAGGTAGACGACGTATTGGGTTTTGTCGATTTGGCACCCACCATTTTGGAGATTACCAAAACAAGTGCTGAAGGGATGTTACCCATTTCGGGTAAAAGTATTTTGCACATTTTAAAATCGGAAAACGAAGGGTTAATAGATGAATCAAAAGAATATGTTTTCGCAGGTCGCGAACGACATTCGTCTTCGCGTTATCAGAATTGGGGCTATCCACAACGAGCCATCCGAAACCACGATTATCTGCTCATCTGGAACATTAAACCTAGCCGCTGGCCTGCCGGAGCTCCGCAACGCATCAAACCAGCTACCGGAAATGAATTGCTCCCGCTTTACGGCATCGACGAAAACGGTATGCACCAGCCCCAATGGGCTTTTACCGACATTGATCCGTCTCCGACAAAATCATTTATCATCGAAAACTGGCAGAACGAAAAGGTCCGTCCCTTTTTCGACAGGGCACATGCCAAACGTCCCGAATTTGAACTTTACGATATAAAAGAAGACCCGGAAAATCTGCACAACCTGGCAGGTAACCCCGAATTTGAAACAATAGAACAAGAACTGAAACAGGCATTAATAAAGGAACTGAAATTATCGAAAGACCCACGCGTTGTCGGGCCAGATAAAGAGATATTTGATTCCTTTAAGCGGTATGGACCTATCAGAAAATTTCCCAAATCTAAGTAGATGAATTAAAAACAATCAATAATCAATATGAACCAAGTTAAATTTCTTGCGATCTTAATCCTTTCTCCTTTATGGGCAGTTTATTCTGTCTATGCCTCAGCCGACGATAATGCCAAACAGAAACCAAACATCATCTTTATAATCACCGACGACCAGGGAATGGGTGATTTGGGATGCACCGGCAATCCATACATCAAAACACCGCATATCGATAATTTCTATACCGATGCCGTTCGTTTTACCAACTACCATGTAGGAACAACCTGTGCACCAACGCGAGCAGCAATTATGACGGGCCGCCACTGCAACCGCGTAAATGTGTACCACACCATTGTGGGGCGTTCCATTCTTTTTGAAGATGAAATCATTCTTCCCCAGGTACTTGCTCAAAACGGATATGTGAACGCCATGTACGGCAAATGGCATTTGGGTGATAATTATCCGTACCGACCGGAAGACAGAGGATTTCATGAGGTTGTCCGGCATGCTGCAGGAGGTATTGGCCAGGGACCCGATTACTGGATGAACGACTATTTTGATGATACCTACTGGCACAATGGCGAGCATCAGAAATACGAAGGCTACTGTACCGATGTTTTCTTTTCTGAAGCATTAAAATTTATCGAAAAGAACAAAGACAAACCCTTTTTTTGCTACCTGTCAACCAATGCACCCCATTCGCCCTTCAACGTTCCCGAAGACTATTACAACATGTACCAGGGAGAGGAATTTGAAGATTTGCCACCCCGTTTGCGCAGGTTTTACGGGATGATTACCAATATCGACGACAATTTTAAAAAGCTGGAAGACAAACTGGATGAATTGGATCTAACCAATAACACCATCCTGATTTTTACCACCGACAACGGAACCTCAGCCGGAAGAAGCACTTACAATGCCGGTCTGAGAGGAGGCAAAGGAAGTCAGTACGACGGAGGTCACCGTGTGCCATTTTTTATTCGCTGGCCAAACGGGGAACTTACAGGTGGAAAAGACATCGACAACCTGGTAGCGCACTACGACCTGCTTCCCACTTTTGTCGATTTGCTGGGAATTGACTTTAATCCTGTAAAACCATTAGACGGAAAGAGTTTAAAACCTTTGCTTTATCATGACGACAGCAACTGGGAAAACCGGATCTTAACTATCGATACACAGCGCAAACAAAACCTGATTAAATACAAAGCCTACTCGGTTATGGACAATAACTGGCGGTTGGTTAATGGCGATGAGTTGTACAATATAACCAAAGATCGTGCACAAGAAAACAATGTCATAAACGAACACCCTGAAGTAGCTGCCCGACTGGCTTTGAGCTACGAAAAGTGGTGGCAGTCCTTCATGGATGACAAAGTCGACGAAAAGTATGCCTATATTAAAGTAGGTACACCTTATGAAAATCCAGCCAAAATTTCGGCGCACGACCTGATTGTAGGAAAGTACAGCCCGGCATGGCACCAAAACGGCGCCATTGAAGGAGTACAATCGGGTGGGTGCTGGAAAATTGAATTTGTGGAGGACGGCGAATATACCATTTCGCTTCGCAGGTTTCCCCGTGAAAGCGGCTTGTCCATTAATGCCACTTTCCCGGCGCAGGAAGAAAGAATTGAATTGGCCCGAACGGCACCCGCAAGTGAAAAATCCAATTTCGCCCAGGCCTACCTTTTTGTAGCGGATATCGACAAATCAATAAAAATTGAGGACGGTCAGGAAGAAGTGACTTTTAAAGCCACTATTCCTGCCGGCAAGTACGATATGGAAGCACAGTTAATTGATGAAGCCAACCGTGTTCATCCGGCTTACTATGTCTATATTGAAAAATTGTAAAAGATGAAACGAGCATGTCAAAGTTTTGCCACACAGATAGATCATTATAAAGCGA
>CAYTDH010000481.1:0-3762 GCA_964436325.1 uncultured Tangfeifania sp. | reverse complement strand
AGGTCGAAAGGACGGGCTGGCATTAATCCCCCGTCGTACCAGGTCAGCTCCACTTCGGGCATAGCGAGATATGGAAGGTTTTTACGTGCGGGAAATTTATATGTAACTTTTGCTGAAACAGGCGCGCTCTCGGTATTTACCAGCGATGAACTGGCTTGAAATGCAACCGGATGTCCTAATTGCAAAGCGTAGTTTGGGACATCCAGCAGATGACACCCCATATCACCCAGGGCTCCGGTTCCAAAATCCCACCAGCCGCGCCATATCCATGGGTGGTATTCAGGATTGTAGGCACGCATCTTTGCCGGACCGATGAACAATTCCCAATCCAATGTTTTCGGAACTTTCACCTCCTTTACAGGCTTGGGCATCCCCTGTCTCCAGATAGGTCTGTTTGTCCAAACATGTACTTCCCTAATGGTTCCCAGGCATCCACTCTGGACAACTTCAGCCACCTCATACACTGTATCTCTTGAATGACCTTCATTTCCCATCTGAGTCACCACCCCCGTTCTATCAGCCAATTTTGTCAGGTAGCGCGACTCCCAAACCGAATGTGTTAAAGGCTTCTGTACATATACATGGTTACCAAGTTCCATGGCAGCAGCTGCCTGAAGTGCGTGGGTATGATCAGGAGTGGCAATCACCACGGCATCGATATCCTTCTGCTTCTCCAGCATTATCCGGAAATCTTTGTACTTCCTTGCACCGGGATAAGTCTCGAAAACCGGTGCAGCATATTTATAATCCACATCACAAAGGGCAACAATGTTTTGCCTGACCATGTTTTTCAGGTTGACCTTACCTTTTCCCCCGATACCAATGGCAGCAATATTCAGTTTATCGCTTGGAGCGAAATGCCCCAAACCTGACACGGTGAAGCTGGGAACCACCGTTAAAGCAAGTCCTGTTGTACCTATATTTTTTACAAAATTTCTTCGTTTCATCTCTTCTGTTACTAATTAACTGGTTATGGTTTTTTGACCTCAATGCTTACAGGTTTTGAAGGCACAGAGGTCAGTTCGGAGTTAACGGCATAAACCCTGTATACAATAGTCCGGTCAGGTCCGGGCGGTATATCAGTAAATGAGGTCACATTCGCCTCTACCACACCAATGGTCAGGAATGTACCATCGATATTGGTCCGCTGGATGACAAACCCCAGCTCGTCATTGGTGATATCTTTCCATTTCAGTACTACCTTTTTGCTATTCTGCAAGCTGGCTTCAAGTGTGACAGGTGGAAGCAGGTAGGGCTTGTCTGAAGCCAGGCTGTTCAGGTAACGCTCCAGGTTGTCATACACCTCCCCCGGTTTAATATCATAACGGTCAGTCGGATCATTGGGATTCAATCCTTCCGAAATCTCCCACTCATCAGGCATTCCGTCGTTATCGCTATCCACCGGCACATCGTAAGTTAACAGCTCCGGCCACCCTTTCACTTGCTCCACCCTGTCGATGATGCCGTTACCAAATGTTGCAGTGCCTGTCCGAACATCCTCTATTACGCGTTTGTCCACCATATCCCTTCGTGGAACGGTCACACCAGCGTGATCCAGAACATCAAGGTATGCTTTTGTGGCATCGCGGGTCATGTAATTTGCGTTTTCAAAAGGAGTGTATTCCCTGTTCTTTTCCATGGAGGTACCTTCATGCTGGAACATCACGGCCCCGTACCAGTTGTCTTTGGTCAGTTCAGGATACCCGCTTATGTAATTGTCACTGACATACCACTTGGAAGTATAGCCGTAAACTTCGGAAGCCTGAATTCTCAGGATGATAGAATCATTACTCAACGATGTAGCAGGTCCCTGCTTGTAATAATTCGCCACAAAGTTCATCGTATGCGGCTTCCCGTCGCACACCCTTGTTACCCAGTTGTATATCACATTGTTTGTGAAATCAATTTCAGTCTGCCGGCCTCTGTCTCCCCCGCCAATACTCGGGTTTCTTCCCTTATTGTGTGCCAGAAGATTATGATGATACGAGGTTCTTTCCCCTCCCAGGGTGGCGGCATATCCATGTTCTCTTCCCTGGGTGGAATTATTCAGCGATTCGGAAAAAATACACCACTGCACTGTGACATCTACTGCCTGGTTATTCGTATTGAGAATCTCATCAGTTGACCAACTGGCGGAGCAGTGATCAATAATTACCTTACGGGACCACTCAACAGCAATGCCATCAGTGCTTCCTCCTTGCGATAATAATTCAATACCTGGCCTAATCCTTATTCCTCTCACAATAACATCATGTGTACGATGAATTTTTAAAGGGAAGTTTTTCAGACAGATTCCATCTCCCGGTGCAGTTTGACCGGCAATGGTGATATATGGGTTCGTTACCCTTAATTCGGATTGCAGTTCAATGGTCCCTGAGACACGGAAGATTACTATCCTGGGATCAGGATCCATGACAGCGGCACGAAGGCTTCCCGGTCCGGAATCATTGAGGTTGTCCACAACAATCACTTTTCCTCCGCGGCCACCCATTGCATATGCCCCAAAGCCCTCAGCTTGCGGAAAGGCCGGAATATCCTCACGGGGTTGCCCATATAAAGTGAGAGTAACCAGACTGTTCATCAGAACAAACAGTATACATTTTTTCAAGCATTCTTTTATAAATCTAATTGTCATTTTATTCTAATCTGTTTCTTTATTATGTGTTTAAATTCAAATTTTGATAAATACTATCTTCTATTTTGCAGGTTGCTTTTCTGCATAGTTTTGTTGTCCATAACGCTTCGCAAGTCTTTTTACATCCCCGGATATATGTTATACTCTTCTTTAATTCTTTGTGGTCAGCAGTTGAATGACTCCATTAGGTGTCTGGCTTCCCTCTATAGCTGCTTCTGTGTTTTGCTTTACAGCAGACTGGCTGAGAGGTACGGAGGCTGTATTATCAATAAGAAATCCGATATGCTTATACCCGTCATAAACAGGTGAGTTTTCGTTGAGCTCATAAAATGATGCTTTTATATGTAAATCCTGGGATTTAACTGGTGCTGATGTTTTTCTGGCCAAGGTCACAATAACTACTATTTGCTGGATTAACAAAAGCAAGAAAATACAGAAGGTGCTCCTTTTATTGATTACATTCCTGACAATAATTTTCTTGGTTCTCATTTACTGTTCTTTATTTTTTTTATTTCCTAATTACCCTGATGTATCCGGCATTTACTTTTTCAGGCTTGCCCTCCTGAAAATATATGCTCTATGGAAACAAATAAGGTTTATCGAATGGCAGTTCGTTCAGGTAGTGTCCAGTTTATCCTGTACTTTGCATAACTTAATTCTGAATCGGCCCGATAAATCATTAAGATTAAGTCTTTCCTGCGTTTTCCAATCATCGGCCATCACTTTTTATCACTGTCAACGGGCACGTCACAAATTAACAATTGCTGCAAGTTCCAAACTGATCCGCCTGGTTGATGAAGCCGTTGCCAAACGTTGCACTTGTTTTACACCTATGACCACTCTGTTCCCAACTGTATTTCTTTTATGTAAAACTTTTTCTGAAAAAAATGGAAATAAAAACGAATTACAATTAGCAATTTTGAACGTCTTGAAAATTTCCATAAGAAAAAGAGGTTATAGCTTGCTATCCCCTCTTTTTCTAACCTAACTAAACTCTAACGTTTCACAAATTTATTGACCAATCTGCTATTATTCATATCTCTCACAGAAATAATATATATTCCATCCTTAAAATTACTTACATTCAAAATTTTCACTGAATTATCATTTGACTGGTATATCAGTTT
>CAYTDH010000480.1:0-3768 GCA_964436325.1 uncultured Tangfeifania sp. | reverse complement strand
TACAACTTTGGTGGCAGCCGCAGGGACGATGGTTGCTTCCCCGGCTATTGCGGGTGTTGCCCGTAAGAAGTCGTTGTATAACATCTCCCTGGCCGAATGGTCTTTGCACAAGGCCTTGTTTGCCAATGAAATGACCAACCTCGAATTTCCAAAAGTAAGCCGGGAACTTGGCATTGAGGGTGTTGAGTATGTTAACCAGTTTTTTAAAGATAAGGCCAGGGATGAGAAGTACCTGGCTGAATTGAAAAAAGTATGCAATAACGAAGGCGTTGAAAGCGTCCTTATTATGGTCGACGGTGAAGGAATGGTCGGGCATCCCGAAAAGGCGGAACGCGTCAAAACGGTCGAGAATCATAAAAAGTGGATCGATGCCGCCCGGACTCTGGGATGTCATTCTGTGCGGGTAAATGCAGGAAGTCAGGGAAGCTTTGCTGAACAGCAGAAGCTTGCAGCCGACGGGCTTCACATGTTGTGTGAATATGGAGATACCCAAAAGATCAATGTCATTGTGGAAAACCATGGAGGCCTTTCAAGTAATGGAAACTGGCTTGCCGGTGTGATGGAAATGGTTGACCATAAACGCGTGGGTACATTGCCCGATTTTGGTAATTTTATTATTGACCGGCAAACCGGTGAGGAGTTCAATCGTTATAAGGGGGTTGAATTGCTGATGCCGTATGCTAAAGGGGTGAGTGCGAAATCTCATGAATTTAATGAGGAAGGAAGCGAAATTCACTCGAATTATTACCGGCTCATGAAAATCGTAAAAGACGCGGGCTATAAAGGTTGGGTTGGCATTGAATATGAAGGGAGTAAACTTTCTGAACGCGAAGGAATCATCGCCACCAAAAAACTTCTGGAAAAAGTATTCGATTGGCTTGCGTGACCCGGAAAGTGAATTGGTTGATGGAGGATGATGGAGGTTGTCATGGTTGTCATGGTTGTTATGGTTGTCATGGTTGTTATGGTTGTTATGGTTGTCATGGTTGTCATGGTTGAAATGCGTCGAGGGCATAGGTTTTGCTTTGCCCGGGAGGGTATAGTTTGTTGTTTTGTGCGAATGACAAATTCGAAATGATAATTCTTTGGGATTACAGTTGGTGCCTTTTGGAGCGGCACTGAGAATCATGGACCAACCTTCGTAATCTGGTTAAATCGTGGTTCAGACTTTAAATGGGATATGGTTGACTGGTTTATTTGTTTAGGAGTTTGGAGAATTGAGTGGTGAGGGGAGTTTTTGCACCGCGGCTTTAGCCCGGTGAAAAGAGCGGCTTTCCCTTTTTCCTCACCCTGTCCCGGCAAGCCGGGACTTTTAGGGTGTTCCGTGGCCCAGGTTTTTATTTGTATGTCTTTAGATTATTACTGGCCAAGATCCAGCCTGTAGCCATGGAATGTGTCCCCCTCCCTCTCCGACCGGAGAGGGAAAGACATCGCCTGCGATGTTAGGGTGAGGGAGAAGGGAAAAAGGTGGTTGTTAGTGTTGTCATTGTTGCCTGTCCCCCACCAGAGGGAGAAATCTGTTGAATTAGGGAGAGATTCCTCGTCGCCTCACTTCCCTGCCAATGACAGGTTTTAATATATTATTCAAAATAAAGGAGACCGAAAAATAACAAAAACGGCACATTCTCGTCTTTGTGCAACCATTGTGCATTCCTTTGGTCACTTTGTGGTTAACGTTAAGCGATTCGGCATGTGTTTAGGGTGTGTAATAGAATAATCTGCCTGAAGATATTTTATAACTCGTTGAATAAATGAAATCTAAAAATGTTTATCAGCTAACTTAATTCATTACACACCCTTAAATCAACCCCCTGGGCATAAATCTTTTACATGCTTGTTTTTATTTTGTTTTCCTTATTCCCCAGTTTTTATTTGGTGCGGGGCCCATTTCCAGTTCCAGCATTCCTCCTTTGAGCACTTCACTGGCGGGGAATTTGAAATCGTGAAGGGGTTCACCGTTGAGGGTAGCCGATTGCACATACTTATTGAGGCGGGAAGCATTTTTGGCGTGAATCGTAAATTTTTCCCCTCTTCCGTAACGGTTCCCAAGGTCGATTTCTATTTTGGGGAAAAGCGGACTGGCAATCTCATAAACCGGTTCCACCTGGGTTCCCCCGTCGGTTTGGAATAACCCCAGAGAGGCCATGATAAACCAGGCACTCATCTGCCCCTGGTCTTCGTCGCCCAGGTAGGCATTGGAGAGGCCGTAGCCGTAATACCGGTCGAGGATTGCCCGGCTCCATTTCTGGGTGAGCCAGGGTTTTTCTACCCAGTTGAACAGGAAGGCAAAGTGCATCGATTGCTGGTTTCCCTGGGCAACCGGATAGTCCCAATACTGGTCGCGCTTTCCGTTGAAACGCAATTTGTCGCTTTCCTCAAAACCCCAGTCAAGACGTTCAATAAACCGGTTCTTTCCTATGGCTTCTGCCAGCGCCGGCACATCCTGAGGCACAAAAAAGGTTAACTGCCAGGCATTGCCTTCCACATAATGGTGATTGGCGCCCGACCGGTAGGGGTCGAAATCGGGTAGCCATTCGCCATTGGAGTCTTTCATCCGCGCATAACCGGTTTCCGGATCGATGGCATTTTTCCAGTAGTATCCCCGTTTGAGGAAGGTTTGGTAATCGTTCTTTTTACCCAGTGCTTTGGCAAACTGGCTGACGGTCCAGTCATCAAAGGAGTATTCCATCGTGTTGGAGAAGCGGCCCAGGTCGTGCGGTACATACTTGTATTTCAGGTAAGGCATAAGGTCGCGGTTTCCGGCAAACCCTCCGTCCACTTCACGGGCACGGGTGGTTTGCATTTTTTTGGCGGCTTCAAAAGCTTTTTCGGCATCAAAGTCGCGGATGCCCATCTGGTAAGCGCCTACAATCAGGGGAATTTCATGTTCCGCCACCATTACCGGGATATACTCCATGCCAGCCGGGCCTTTGGCCAACCAGCCGCCGGCATCATACATCGCCAGCTGCGAGTTCACCCAGCGGTTGCTCCACTCGGGAGTCACCAGATTCCAGAATTGGTTCAGGTTCCAGAAGGTGTTCCAAAAGGCGTCGCAGCCCAAAGCGGGGGAGGAGGGATCTTCCAGTTGTCTGACTTGCTCTCCCGAATCCACCCACTTCCCGTCCACATCGCTGAAAATGTTGCGGCTGCAAAGGGCGCGGTACATGTTGGTGTAGAATCTTCGTTTTTCACGACGGTTATTCGTGGTGATTTTTACCCGTTCAAAAAGGTCATTCCAGGTATCCACATGGTATTGCCGGACGGCTTCAAAGTCCCATCCAAAGGGAGTGGTAATTTCTGTTTCCAGGTTTTTCCCGGCATTTTCGATGCTGACATAGGAGATGCCGGTGCGGACCTGTACTACGGGATTTTTCTCCGTGTCAAAATGGATGAAAGCGCCGGCATCTTCGGGATTTTTCCTTTCGAGGGACGTTTCATCTTCAATAATCCCTTCTTCGGTCCAGAAGCCCATTGTTTCAATGGGCTGGTCAAATTCCACTACAAAGTGGACGATGTACTCCTGGGAAATACCTCCGGCCCAGGTGTTGGGTGACAGTTGGTGGCTGAAGCCTTCGATTCGCGAAGAGCCAACTTTTTTCATGGAGACGTTTTGGAGTTGATAACCATATTCTGCCGGAATTTGCAAATCGATCAGCACCCTTGAATCGGGTTTATCCTGAGGGAAAGTGTATCGCTGAAATCCGCAGCGGGTAGTTGAAGTCAGTTCAGCGGTGATACCGTAATCGGTCAGTTCGGCTTTATAGTATC
>CAYTDH010000479.1:0-3770 GCA_964436325.1 uncultured Tangfeifania sp. | reverse complement strand
AGAATCAGTTTGTTCTGGAAGGCATCAAAGAAAATAAAAAAAGGGTCTTGCCAACACAAGACCCCTTTTTTCTGTACTATCATTTTTAGACTACTTCCACATTAAAAGCTACGGGACCCCGGTCGCTTTCTTTTACTTCAAATTCTACAGCCTGATCTGTCTCCAGTCCAAACTGTGCATCTTTAATACCTGTACGATGCACAAAAACATCTTTTTCATCATCGGTCTGGATAAATCCATACCCTTTGACAGCATCGTACCATTTGACTTTTCCTTGCATAAGAATTCCGTTAATAACGACCTCCTCGGTTAAATCCACCACCGCCTCTGCGGTTTCCCCCGCCTCTGGAATCATTTGATCGGGGACGGGATTCGTTAACTTTGATGTTACGCCCGCTTAAGTCAGCATTGTTCAGTTCCTCGATGGCTTTCTGAGCTTCCTGGTCATCGTCCATTTCAACGAAACCGAAGCCTTTGCTGCGACCAGTCAATTTGTCCGAAATAATTTTAACCGATGCAACTTCGCCATACTCTTCAAAAATTTCTCTTAAATCTTCCTCAACTACGCTGTACGGAAGATTTCCAACATAAATGTTCATTTGTAACTATTTAATTATTAATAAAACAGGTTCTGCAATCAAGAACGATGTGTCCAAGAGTTGTTTTAGTCGCGACTTTACGTGAATACCGAATTGCAAGAATTTCAGAAACCAAAAAATCGTGGTAAAAAACAGGAAGGATAACCGTGCCCGGCAGCAGTAAACCTAAAAAAATTTCAACAAAAAAAGATCAATTTGCTCATTACCAGACAATCGAAATTTAAAAAAGTTCAAAATTATCTTCTAATTCACTCGGCAAAGTTAATTTAAAATTGGAATTATCAAACATTTAAGGCATTGATCTTTCAACCTGGCGCATTTCTTTTTCATTTTTTACTACCAAATCATTTACAACCACACTTGCCATAAAACATCCAAACACAGCAGGCATATAGGAAATGGTTCCAACAGTCGTCTTTTTATTTTGTCCCTCTTCAAGCCTGACACTCTCCAATACAACATCCTCAGGGGAAAAAACGACTTTAACCCCGCGTTTGATATTCAGTTTAGCCAACCGCTTTCGAAGCATGCGAGCCAGCTTGCAATTATAGGAATGGGAAATATCAGCCACCTGCACTTTGGATGGGTCCATCTTTCCCCCGGCCCCCATAGAACTCACAACCTTTAGCCCCAGGTTCAGGCAGTGCTGAATCAAAAACACCTTGGGCGAAAGCGTATCAATGGCATCCACAACGTAATCAAAGGGCTTGCTTTGCAGCAAATCAAGGGCTTTTTCGTCACGAATAAATTCATGGACCACCGTCAGTTTCAAACCGGGATTAATATCGAGAAACCGCCGGGCAAGTATGGCAGTCTTCGGTTGGCCTGTGGTACTAACCATGGCGGGCAATTGCCGGTTCCGGTTTGTTTCATCCACGATATCACTGTCGGCAATGGTCATCTCACCCACACCGGCGCGGCAAATCATCTCGGCAGCATAGGCGCCAACGCCTCCCAGACCTACCACAAGGACCTTCGAATCTTTGAGTTGCCCCAGTTTTTCCGGCCCAAGCAACAATTCCGTACGTTCAAGCCAGGACATAACCATTCATTTTCTTCATGTGAAACTCCTTTTAACCATCTATACGCACATTTTCAAGACGGTTGAAATTTTCCCATACCGATTCTTTTAACTGTTCCACGGAGACCCCCCGCAAATCACTTGCCCGGCTGAAAACCGTTTCAATACCCTCATCAAATTCATCGGTCTCCAGAAAGACTTTTTCAAGGGGTAAAAACCGTAAAGAATCAATGGCCTTTGCTTTGTCCTGAAAAAGAATCGTACCAAAAGAAAAAAACATATTTTTCCGGACAAGTTGTTTCGTAATCTCAAGATTGGCCGAATACCCGTGAAAAATCCATGGCACCGAAGGATGCGTGCTCTTGTAAACCTCAATAATCTCGTTATAAGCCTTCACGCAATGAATAATCAGCGGTTTCTGAACCTCCTCGGCCATAAAAACCTGGGCTTTAAAGACCCTCATCTGCTCTTCAAAGTCCTTATCCACCCGTTTATCGAGGCCACACTCCCCAATAAAAATCACATGATCGAACTCAAGGGCATCCTCCATGCTCACCAGCATTTCATTGTTTTCCTTCCTGGAGGAAATATTCCAGGGGTGAAGCCCGGAAGAAAAAAAATTCCGGCCGTTAAAAGCCATAATTTTATCATTGGGAAACAAGTTCCTGACTGTAATCACTCCCTCTTCGGAACGAAAAGTATGCGTGTGAATATCGATGTAAGGAATGGATTTCAAAAAAGTGGGATTAAACCATTTCAAGGATAGTCTCAACCACCCTCTCAGCCCCGTCGGCAATCTGATCAATACGGGAATCGAGCATGTAACAGGGAGTAGTAATCACCCGGTATTTGGTATCGATAACAATTTGACCGTGTGTGGTCTTCTGATGAACTCCCCCTAGCTTCTCAATGGCCTGCGAGGTGGCTTCATCCTCTCCAATGGTAACTTTTACGTCGCCCAGAATCTTGGTGATGAAGACCGGAGAAATACATAATGCACCCACAGGCTTTTCTGCAGCGACCGTATCCCTCACCGCTTTTTCAACATCCGGGTTTACGGTGCAATCTACACCGTCGAAAGCAAACGTACAAAGATTTTTTGCCGCACC
Source organism: uncultured Tangfeifania sp. (assembly GCA_964436325.1). Classification (GTDB taxonomy): domain Bacteria; phylum Bacteroidota; class Bacteroidia; order Bacteroidales; family Prolixibacteraceae; genus Tangfeifania. The sequence continues at coordinate 1,041 of CAYTDH010000479.1, read as the reverse complement.
GAATCCTCCGGGAAAAACAATGGCATCAAAGGCATCGGCATCGTATTCCGAAAGGGGCTTGATATCCCCCCGCGCAATGCGGGCCGCTTCAACCAAAACATTCCGTTTCTCAGGCATCTCTTCTCCGTTTAAGTGGTTGACAACATGGGCCTGCTCCACATCCGGTGCAAAACACTGGTATTGTGCCCCTTTACGGGCAATGGCCAACAGAGTCAGCGTGGACTCATGAATTTCGGCTCCGTCGTAAACACCGTTTCCTGCCAATACTACTGCTATCTTTTTCATGGTTGTTCTTTTTCAATTTAATTCAAAATTACAATTTATCGGTGAAATTTTAAAACAACCAGCGGAAAACCTGTAAATTCAGGTAATCTCTTCCAGGTTATAAGGGGTTTCCTGATAAACGTAATAATTCAACCAATTGGAAAACAACAGATTGGCTGTAGACCCCCAAAGCATTAACGGCTTCTTCAAAGGATCATCCCCGGGATAATAATTGACGGGAATGGAGATGGGGAGATTTTTGGCCAGGTCGCGCCGGTATTCACTATCCAGGGTATGCCTCGAATATTCAGCATGACCGGTAATGAAAAGCTGCCTTCCGTTTTTGGCTTTTACGATGGCAACTCCTGCTTCCTTCGAACTGGAAATAATCTGAAGCTCTTTCACTTTATCAATGTCCTCCTTCCGGATTTCGGTATGACGGGAGTGCGGCATGAAAAAAACATCGTCGAAGCCACGAAGTATCGGCAACTTTGAATTGGAATGGGTATGCCGGAATACGCCAAACATTTTACGGGGTAAAGGAAATTTGGGAATGCCGTAATAATGATACAACCCTGCCTGAGCAGCCCAGCAAATATATAAAGTGGAATAGACATGGTGTTCCGCCCAGTTGAGAATCTCCTGCATCTCATCCCAGTAGTTCACCTCCTCAAATGGAAGAAGCTCCACAGGGGCCCCGGTTATGATCATCCCGTCGTACTTCTTATCATTCAGCTCATCAAAATTCCGGTAAAACATTTCCATATGCTCCGAAGG
>CAYTDH010000478.1:0-3797 GCA_964436325.1 uncultured Tangfeifania sp. | reverse complement strand
CTGCAAAGTAATACATTTACGGTTTATATTTCAAAGAAAAAATATAAAAAAGATGTTCCGCACTCGAAATGAAAGAAATATAACATCCTAAATTTGAACAATTTATTCAAATGTTCCACTATGAAAAATCAATATAAAATGAATGTTAAGAAAATAGCGCTGTTTGCTTCAGGATCAGGTACAAACGCCGAAAACATCATCAAATATTTCGCTAATAATGAGCACATTAAAGTAGATTCCCTTTGGAGCAACAAGCCCGGCGCCTTTGCGTTGAAGCGCGCCGGAAAATGGGGCATCGAAACCTTTGTTTTTAACCGTCGCCAGTTTTATGAGACCGATGAAATCGTCCGGAAATTAAAAAAACGCGAAATTGATTTGATTGTTTTAGCCGGTTTTTTGTGGCTGGTTCCTGAAAATCTAATCCGTGAATTCACCATCATCAACATCCATCCGGCCCTGCTTCCCAAATACGGAGGGAAAGGCATGTATGGCATGCATGTTCACCGGGCAGTGGTTGAAAACGGAGACCGGCAATCGGGCATTTCAGTCCATTTTGTCAATCCGGTTTACGATGATGGCAAACTTATTTTCCAGGCCCGGTGCCCGGTGTTGCCGGAAGACTCCCCCGAAGAGGTCGCCCGGAAAGTCCATCGTCTTGAATACCAGCATTTTCCGAAAATAATAGAGAAGGTCATCGAAAAAATCTCATGATAACGCTGCGGAGTTTTCAAAATCTGAAACAAATAAGTTATACATATTTTTCAACGAATCGCTGTTCATTATTGAAAATAGCCCGGGCATAAAAACCAAGCTTGTTTTCGTTATATTTGTGCCAAAATTTCAAAAAAATATGACTCCGAATTACGACGAAGGAACAATTCAGACGCTTGAATGGCAGGAGCATATCAGAAGGCGTCCGGGAATGTACATTGGGAAACTGGGCGATGGTTCTGCCGGCGATGACGGGATTTATGTGCTGTTAAAAGAGGTCCTTGACAATTCAGTGGACGAATTCATGATGGGTCACGGGAAAAAAATCACCATCAATATCGAACAAGACAAGGTGATGATTCGCGACTATGGCCGTGGAATCCCCCTGGGTAAACTGGTTGATGCAGCAAGCAAAATGAATACCGGAGCCAAATACGATTCCAAGGTGTTTAAAAAGTCGGTGGGGCTGAACGGGGTAGGCATCAAAGCGGTCAATGCCTTGTCATCGAAATTCACCATCCGATCCACCCGCGAGGGAAAAGCCAAAGAAGTGGTGTTCAGCCAGGGCAAAATTCAGGATGAAAAAGATTTAAACGGGCTTGACGAACCCAACGGAACCATGGTCGCTTTCGAACCCGATGAAGCGGTATTCAATAAATTTCATTACATCAGCGACTATGTGGTCAACATGGTCAAGAACTACACTTACCTCAACGCAGGTTTGATATTTGAGTTCAACGGAGAGCGTTTTTACTCCAGAAACGGGCTCCGCGACCTGCTGGAAGACAACATGGACGAAGATCCCATCTATCCGGTCATCCACCTCAAAGGAGAAGACATTGAAATTGCCGTTACCCATGGAAACCGTTACGGTGAAAATTACTATTCGTTTGTAAACGGACAACACACCACCCAAGGGGGTACACATCTTCAGGCTTTCAGGGAAGTCTATGTGAAAACCATTCGCGAATTTTTCAAAAAAGATTACGACCCTTCCGATATCAGGGCTTCCATCGTGGCTGCCGTTAGCATCAAAGTGGAAGAACCCGTTTTTGAGTCGCAAACCAAAACCAAACTGGGCTCCAAAGATATAGGCCCCAAAGGGCCCTCGGTTAGGGCGCATGTGGGGAACTTTCTCCAAAAAGAGCTGGATAACTACCTGCATAAAAACCATGAAACTGCCGATGTACTGCTCAGGCGCATTGTGGAATCGGAACGCGAACGAAAAGCCATCTCGGGCATCAAAAAGCTGGCCAAACAGCGGGCGAAAAAAGTAAGCCTCCACAATAAAAAATTACGCGACTGCCGGGTTCACTTTAACAGCAAACACCCTAAAGCGGAGGAATCGAGCATTTTTATCACCGAGGGGGATTCCGCCAGCGGTTCCATTACCAAATCGCGCGATGTCAATACCCAGGCGGTCTTTAGCCTCAAAGGGAAACCGCTGAATACCTATGGCCTGACCAAAAAGGTGGTTTACGAAAATGAAGAGTTCAACCTGCTTCAGGCAGCACTCAATATCGAAGAAAGCCTGGAGGACCTCCGCTACAATCAAATCATTATTGCCACCGATGCCGATGTGGACGGAATGCATATCCGCTTGCTGCTGATCACTTTTTTTCTCCAGTTTTTCCCCGACCTGATTCGCAAAGGGCATGTTTTTATTCTCCAAACCCCGCTGTTCAGGGTACGGAATAAGCAAAAAACGTTCTATTGCTATTCGGAAGAGGAAAAACGGACAGCCGTAAAAAAACTTAAAGGAAAAGCTGAGATCACCCGCTTTAAAGGGCTGGGAGAAATCTCCCCCGATGAGTTTAAACACTTTATCGGGAAAGATATCAGGCTCGATCCGGTGATGATGCGCAAGCATGAATCGGTTTCGCAAATGCTTCATTTTTATATGGGCAAAAATACTCCCGAACGCCAGGATTTTATTATCGATAACTTATATGTAGAAAAAGACGAGGTCGCCTGACAGGTCTCAAAGAAACAGAATGGCAGAGGAAAACACTCATAACGAAGAATTACAGGACAACAGTCCGGAAGGAATAAAGGAAGAGATTACCTATTTGCCGGGGATGTACCGCGACTGGTTTTTGGATTATGCCTCATACGTAATCCTGGAAAGGGCCGTTCCCTATGTCAATGACGGGCTCAAACCGGTACAGCGCCGTATTATGCATGCCATGAGGGTAATGGATGACGGCCGGTACACTAAAGTGGCCAATATTATTGGTCAGACCATGCAATACCATCCGCATGGCGATGCTTCCATAGGAGACGCCCTTGTCCAGCTGGGGCAAAAAAACCTGCTCATCGATACCCAGGGAAACTGGGGGAATCTACTTACCGGAGACGGGGCCGCTGCTCCAAGGTATATTGAAGCACGCCTGACAAAATTTGCCCTTGAAGTGGTTTTCAACCCTAAAACCACCGAATGGAAACTCGCTTATGACGGCCGCAAAAAGGAACCCGTTACCCTCCCGGTGAAATTTCCCCTGCTGCTTGCCCAGGGAGTGGATGGAATCGCCGTGGGGCTGGCTTCCAAAATCTTTCCCCACAATTTCAATGAACTGATCGATGCTTCCATCGCCTACCTCAAAAAGGAAGATTTTGAACTTTTCCCGGATTTTCCCTCCGGCGGACTGGCCGATTTCAGTAAATACAACGACGGACTGCGCGGAGGCGCTGTGAAAATCAGGTCCAAAATTGAAAAACGCGACAACAAAACCCTGGCCATTACCGAAATCCCCTTCGGAAAAACCACCACTACCCTCATTGAGTCAATTATCAGGGCCAACGAAAAAGGGAAAATCAAAATCAAAAAAATTGATGACAATACCGCTGAAAATGTGGAAATACTCGTCCACATTGCCTCGGGTGTCTCTTCCGATAAAACCATCGATGCCCTTTACGCCTTTACCGATTGTGAAATATCCTTGTCTCCCAATGCCTGCATTATTGAAAACGACAAGCCCCTTTTTATCGGCATTGAAGACATCCTCAAACGTTCGGCAGACGCTACCCTTGAACTGCTGAAACAGGAACTTGAAATTAAAAAAAGAGAGCTGGAGGAGGCCTGGCAC
>CAYTDH010000477.1:0-3807 GCA_964436325.1 uncultured Tangfeifania sp. | reverse complement strand
CATGAAGCGTCAGAAATACATGTTGTCTAAAGTGTTGGAGGTGATTAGCCGGGAGTATTCGTTTAACCATTTCGAAGAAGTAAGTGGCTTCTTCAAAGAGGTTATTAACGAATTCAAACAGATGAACTATTCCGAGTATGAGTCGGATAAATTTGAGCAGCATGAAAAAGCGCTGGAAGAATTGTTGAAAAAACAGGCAAATTAATATTGAAAAGAATCTAACACTGAAAAAGAAATACAATGGAAAGCCAGGCATTTCAGAAAGTATATACCAAATTAAATAACATAACCAAAGCAACCGTAACATTGAAAGCCGAAGATGTCGGCTATGATGAAATTGCCAGTGTAAATGGCAAATTGGCTCAGGTTGTAAAAATTGCCGGAAACGACATTACGTTACAGATTTTTGAAGGAACAGAAGGTATTCCTACGAATGCGGAAGTGAGTTTCCTGGGGCGCCCCCCTCAGTTGAAAGTCAGTGATGAGCTGGCGGGCCGCTTTTTCAACGCTTATGGCGATCCCATTGATGGCGGACCGGAGGTGCAGGGGGAGGTTCGCGATATCGGTAGTCCCTCAGTGAATCCGGTCAGGCGAAAACAGCCTTCCCAGTTGATCGCAACCGGAATTGCCGGGATAGACCTGAACAACACCCTTGTTTCGGGTCAGAAAATTCCCTTCTTCGCCGACCCAGACCAACCTTACAATCAGGTGATGGCGAACGTGGCTTTGCGTGCCAAAGCGGACAAAATTATTCTTGGCGGAATGGGACTAACAAACGACGATTACCTGTACTTTAAAAATGTTTTTGACAATGCCGGGGCGCTCGACCGGATCATCAGTTTTGTGAATACTACTGAAAATCCGCCGGTTGAACGTTTGCTGGTGCCCGACATGGCTCTGACTGCTGCCGAATATTTCGCAGTGGACCATGATCAGAATGTGCTGGTTCTTCTTACTGATATGACGCTTTTTGCAGATGCATTGAGTATTGTATCAAACCGTATGGACCAGATTCCTTCCAAAGACAGTATGCCCGGGTCTCTCTATTCCGACCTGGCCCGGATTTATGAGAAAGCTGTTCAATTTCCTTCCGGTGGGTCCATAACGATTATCGCGGTTACTACCCTGTCTGGCGGAGACATTACGCATGCCATCCCCGATAATACGGGATATATTACCGAGGGACAGTTATTCCTGCGGCGTGATACCGAAATCGGTAAAGTGATTGTGGATCCTTTCCGTTCATTGTCGCGGCTTAAACAGTTGGTTATCGGAAAACAAACACGTGAAGATCATCCGCAGGTTATGAATACGGCCATCCGGTTGTATGCCGATGCCGCCAATGCAAAGACCAAGCTGGAAAACGGATTTGATCTGACTGATTATGATGAGCGTACCCTTGACTTTTCACGGGAGTATTCCGACCGTATTCTTGCCATCGATGTCAATGTGGATACCGATACCATGCTTGATATAGCCTGGGAACTGTTCAGCAAACATTTTAAAAAGGCTGAGGTTGCCATCCGGGAAAATCTGGTTGAGAAATACTGGAAAGATAAGGAGAACTGATCGTTTTCCGGAAATATTCCCGTCCGGGAAGTTTGGAGTCACACCCGGTGAAAAACAGCGTAAATTAAAAAAGAGGTTTGAACTAAATAACAGATTACGTGGCCATAAAATTTCAATACAATAAAACAGCATTGCAATCGCTCGACAAGCAACTGAAAGTTCGCGAAAGAGCATTGCCTACGCTGAAAAACAAAGAATCGGCTCTGCGCGTTGAAGTAAAAAGGGCCAAGGATAAAGCAAATTCTCTGGAAAAAGAGTACAATGATAAAATTGCCTCCTTTGATAAAATGGTCCGGTTGTGGGGCGAATTTGACCAGGATTTGCTGACGATTACCGATGTTGAGCTGACCTCGAAAAAAATTGCAGGAGTGTTTACTCCTGTCCTTGGTGATATCCATTTTGAAACCGATTATGACAATCTTTTTAACCAGCCTGTTTGGTTTCCCGATGGCATAAACATTCTTAAAAAGATTGCCCAAACGGCCATCGAACGCGAAGTATTTCTTCGTAAAATGGAACTGCTCGATTTTGCCCGCAAAAAAACCACTCAGAAAGTGAATTTGTATGAAAAAGTGCAAATTCCCGGTTTTCAAGACGCTATTCGGAAAATTAAACGGTTCCTCGAAGATCAGGATAATTTGTCGAAATCAGCACAAAAAATTGTAAAAGACCGACAGGAAAAACAAAGACAGGAGGAGGTTGAGGTATGATTGTTCCAATGTATAAATACTCGTTCCTGGTGTTTCACTCCACTTATGCAGACTTTTTGAAAGATGTGCGCAAAATAGGAGTGGTGCATATTAAGGATAAAGTGGATGAACCCACACCCGAAATGCAGGACCTTTTCAGGCACCTGACTGAAATTTCCAAGGCTATTAAGAAGCTGGAAATGGTAGAACCTGAAGCCAAGCCCCTGAAACCCGGACTTGAAACAGGTGAGGCTGTTTTCAACCGGCTGAAGGAAATGGAAAAAGAGATGGAACACAAACACCATCAGATTCTCCAACTGGAGAAAGAGCATAAGCAGCTATTGCCCTGGGGGGATTTTGACTGGTCGATGGTGGAGAAAGTCAGTGATTCTGGAATTCAGATTCGTTTTATGTCATGTCCTATCCGAAAATATGATTCTGACTGGGATGAACAGTTTTATCTCCAGACCATCAGGGATATTGAAGGGTATCGCTATTTTATCCAGCTCGAAAAAAGAGAAAACGGTGAAGAGATAAATGAGTTTGAAGAAATTTCAGGTGCCGACGAATTGTTATTGCCGGAGCGATCACTTCATGAAATTGAAGCGGAGATAAAAAAACTGAATGGAGAATTGGATGCACTGACACATGAACTGCATCAGATAGCCTGGCATTGCAAGCCCCGGCTTCAGGAGTATTATGAAACTGTTCAACAGGAACTTTCCGAAAAGAATGCCTTTTTGCAAACTACCGAAGAGGTGGAAGGAAAGGTAAAAATGCTTGAGGGATGGGTCCCTGAAACCAAGAAAGCGGCGTTGGATGATTACCTTGAAGAAAATCAAATTCTTTACACTGCCGATAAACCCGATGAGGAGGAAAAAGTACCTATCCTTTTGAAGAATAACCGGTTTGCCCGTTTATACGAAATTATCGGAAAATTGTACGAATTGCCCAATCACAAGGAATTGGATCTTGTGCCTTTTTTCGCTCCTTTTTACATGATGTTTTTTGGATTCTCCCTTGGGGATGCCGGATATGGCCTTATTATTATTGCGGCGGCAGAGGTGTTGAAAAGGAAGATGCCAAATCTGAAATCGGTGATGAGCCTGGCCCAGTGGCTTGGTTTTGCCACCGTTATTTTTGGAATTCTTACCGGTACATTTTTTGGCATCGATTTAATTAATTCAGAAATACCCTGGCTTGAGGAGTTTAAAGCGTATATGATTGATACCGATGAACTCTTCAATCTGGCCATTATACTGGGAGTCATTCAAATTATTTTCGGAATGGTATTGAAGGTGATTAACATTAACCGCATCCGGGGATTTTGGTATTCCCTTGCTACCATCGGATGGCTTCTTCTTATCATTGGCCTGGGGTCTGTTTATGGATTGAAAACTTTGGGGACCATTTCACCCGGACTTGCAGAGACCATGCAAACCATTGTGCTGATAAGTGCAGGGGTTTTAATCCTTTTACTCAATCATCCGAAACGCAATATACTCATGAATGTGGGCGCCGGATTATGGGATGTCTATAGTATGGCAAC
>CAYTDH010000476.1:0-3808 GCA_964436325.1 uncultured Tangfeifania sp. | reverse complement strand
GGAGCAATCTTTTCTATCTGAAAGAAATTGGGTGTAGTCATATTCCCCTCAAAGCCATTGGTGTGAAACATTTGGGATTCAGAATATTCTGAAAGCCGGTTGTCCTGATCATAAATGCGGACTTTCCAGAAATAGGTTTTATTGGGCTCCAGGGGCTCTCCTTCCAGTTCGATGCCTGCCGGTTGGCCGGACCGCACCCTACCGCTGTCCCAGACATCGCCGATATTGTTATTGATCTTTTCCCGGTCCGAAGCAACCAGCACCTGGTATGCCCGCTGCAGAACTGCCTCGCGGGGTACTTCCCAGCTAAATTCGGGACGCTGGTCAACCACTGCAGTCTTTCCCGGTTCCCGGATAAATTCTACCCTCAGGTTTTTGGGAACACCAGAAAAGGGGTCGGCAAACCGGTGGCCCAATTCATCGGTTTTCCTTCGGAGTTCTTCAAGAACTTTTTGAAAAGTAGGGTTATCAGCAAGGTTATTAATCTCCTTCGGATCCTCCTTTAGGTTATACAGTTCTTCCAACGTTTTATCGTTTATGTATCGCATGTATTTCCATCGGGCGGTACGCACGGCCTCACTTGGCGGAATGTGTTCAAATTCCCAGAGATGTTCTGCTAAAACGGTATCCCTGCCAAGAGAATTCTCTTCACCCGCAACTATGGGCACCAGGCTTTTCCCCTGATATATTTCAGGAATATCAATTCCGGCAAAATCCAAAATAGTGGCAGGAACATCGATATTCAGTCCCATCTCCTCTATATCGCGGTGTTTCCTGGCACGAGGATCGTAAACAATAAGTGGCACCCGAATGGAGTTATCGTACATCAGCCATTTTCCGGAAATTTGACGTTCACCAAGGAAAAAGCCATTGTCTCCCATAAGAATAATCACCGTATTTTTGTCCAATCCTTTTTCAGCCAGTTTCTTTCTGATCTTTGCAATTTCCAGATCGATGCCATAAATCATCCGGTAATACCCTTTCGTGCTTCGCTGATATTTTTCGGGGGTATCGTTCTTCCAGAACCAGCGGACACGGTTAAAACCATCCTTTACCGGCTGCGGCAGGGCTTCAAAATACTTATCCTCCGAAATATCAGCTTCGGGCATTTTCATATCCTGATAGAGTTTGTCGGGTTCTTCCTGCCAGAAATACTGAAGCGGCGCACCGTCGTGCGCATGGGGCGCACTAAAACTCAATGACAAAGAAAAAGGTTTATCTGAAGGCGCATTTTCAATAAAATCGAGTGCTTTTTGCCCGGTGTAACGTGTTAAATGGACCGTATCGCCATCCAGCATTTTATAATAAAAACCCCGGTAATCTTTAAACCGGTTGTTCCGATCAAAAATCTCAACCTCATCAAACATCTTCTCTCTGCCAGGATAATTTACACCAAACTTTCCAAAAAAACCGTTATAATATCCTGCCTCTTTTAGCAATTTGGGGTAAGCAGCCTCCATAAACTCACTTCGGATACTTCCTGTTTGGAAAGTATATTTATGGGTGCGTTCGTGCACACCACTAAAAATACTGGCACGACTTGCCGAACATATAGGCGTTGTTACGATTGCATTCCGAAAATAGGCCCCTGCTTCTGCCAGTTTATCCATTTCCGGAGTAGTTGCCAATGGATTCCCTGAATATCCCAAAGCATTCCAGCGCTGATCATCGGTTAAAATAAAAATGATGTTGGGCCTTTCATTGCCGGTTTGCTCAGACGTCTGACTGTAAACCCTGTAGCTTCCCCAAAAAATCTGGAGGAAAATCAACACTACCATTCCTTTCTGTTTCATATTATCCGGTTTCAATTATTTTAAAGATACATTCTTTGTTCTTCCTAAAAAAAGCATTTTTTACAATCATTTGTATCCTGTTCCACCCCGTCTTACGATTTCGGGTTTTTGGGCATTTGGTTTCATTTGATACGGCAATTTCCAGACATTTCCCTCAAAATCGCCAAACCAGAGTTCCGATTTGCTGAACTGATGGGAATGACCACTGGCCCAAAAGAAACAGAAAGGGGGCTTATAATTCACAGGGCGTCGCACATAGGCATGACTGTGGTTGCTTTTCCTGGTCAGTTGCCTCAGACGTTTCCATGTCCTGCCCTCATTTTTCGACTGCCACACCGCCAGTTCTCCGCCCACACCCCATTCCTGGGGGCCCTGCTCTGTGGGCCCGGCAATCTTCCATTCTTTTCCTGAAATATAGAGGCTTCCCATATCGTAATTGTGATCGGAAGTGGTCACCACTGAAGTACGCCACTTTCTTCCGTTCCAGCGGGTAATGCACCATTCATAGGGGGCGCTGACCGGTCCGGGCTCGTGCCCGTTGCTGCGGATGTATAGAAAGACTGGATTTCCTTTGGAATCAAAGCCCATATCCTTCAGGTAAATGTTCTTTCCCTGCGAGGCGTAATCGATAACCCGTGCGGGATTGTCGCGCCGGAGAAGCGGTATCTTCAGAGGGGTTCCTTTAACATCCGTCCAGGTTTTCCCCATATCGCTGGTTTCGGCATAGTAGATATCCGTGCGCTTATCCACATTCCCGTTGGGATGCCGGTTAAAAAAGGTGCCCACCTTCTCCCCCCTGAAACAAGCGCTGGTCTGGTAGTGTCCCGACGTTTCACCCTCATTAACGGGTATGGCAGCCAGCAACTTATCCTCACTCCACTTTTTTCCGTCGGGGCTCGTTTCAAAATAGAGCCTGCGCACTCCGGTATACTTCGTAAACAGGTGCAAAAACCCTTCGGGAGTCTTCCAGGGCTGGGGGTAGGTCATCTCCTCTTCGGTTATTTGCTCAAAGGCATTAATGTCAAAGGGATTTTTGCTTTTAAACTTGAACCCGGGCCGTTTTCTTCCCCGGCCGCTCACAAAAACCCAGATATATCCCTCATCGTCGAGCAGGATGGAAGGATTGTCATGCGGATCATTCACGCCCTGTTTATCGCATACCACCGTTGGTTTTGAAGCCATCCCCGTTTGGTGATCGAATTCACCAATCATGCAGAGCAGGTATCGTTCATCAGCGGTTTTGGTTCCCCCGTAAACAAAAAATGTTTTGTCTGCCCCGGCCGAATAAACAGCAAGCGGAACATGTTTGGCGGTATAAGTTCCCAGGGGCCCGGAATATTTGTCGCCGTATTCATACTTTTGATTCAGCTCAAACCATATGGGCCGGTATCCATCGATTTTGGTGTTGTTTAACGTTTGCGCCCCCACATGTACAGTAAGCGCAAGGAGAAAAAGAAACAGATTCAGGTTTTTCATCACTATTTTTCTTCGAGTTTTAAAGTTAAGGTTTTTCCGGCTTTTTCGTTCTGCGGAAGGGTCAAATTCAGGTGTGTTTTTCCATTGGCTGCCACCAGATTTTTACCGTTATATTCTCCCTCCAGCACAATGTTCAATTCCTTTAGCTTTTGGGTAGGATCAGCAACGGAGAGTTGCATGCCATTTTCCAGTTCTTTCATCATTACCAGGCAGGGTTTATCGGTTGTTATTCCTCCCATTAAAGCAGATGCTCCGGGCTGATGGAAAATAATTCCTGCTACCCTGCCTTCCTTTGCCATCACTTCCTGCCTGCCGGTTTCATTTCTGATGACAAACGGCAGTTCCTGTTCCATTTTTTCCAAAACGGATGTTGTTGCACCAGGGACCAGGATATAGCTGTAGGATTCATTTTCAGGATTAATCCCATGTTCAAAGTAGAGTTTAAAAATTTCATCGACTAACCATTCATCCGACAACAATTTGGTGACATCCGTCCACCTTCCCTTCACCTTTCCGGTTTTCAACTTCATTTTTGAAGG
>CAYTDH010000475.1:245-3814 GCA_964436325.1 uncultured Tangfeifania sp. | reverse complement strand
TAACCCCTGTGGAATCGAGTTGGAAAGCCGTATATGCAATCAAAAACCCCGGTAAACCCGGTGTTTTTCATAAGAGAGAGCTTGTGATCTCAGCTTTTAATACGTTTTTATCACGATACCACAAAGTTTTTCGTCGTCGCTCCACGTATGGAGCCTTCAGACAAGCAACCCAAAAGAACGGAATGTCCAGTTCATAATACTTGGGTCATGCCGGTTACGCTGAAGGTCTTTTCTACCCGCTCACATTAATCCACAACTTCAGAAGCTAAGAGCTCCGTCTGCTCCATGATCAACTTGATCGACTTTTCATAGTCATTCGGATCATCGGGATTATCCGGTGGATACTTGTATTTCTTAAGTAACACTTTGATCTCAAACTGAATCTTGGCTCGAATGCTGCTCCTGATGTTCCAGTCGATCGTCGTACTTGACTTGATCTTCTGAGTAAGCTCAATCGCTATTTCTTTGAGCACATCCGTTCCCATCACTTCTTTTGCTGTCATGTTTGATGCGAGTGCTTCATAAAATGCATACTCATCATCCGATAATCCGGTATCCTTACCGGCATTCTCCGCCTTTACGATTTCCTTAGCCAGTTTGATAAGTTCATCGATAACTTCCGCTGATGTGATCAGTCGTGCATAGTATTTCCCCAGTAAGACTTCAAGCATATCGGAAAAGCGTCTCGATTGAACGATTGTTCTTCTTGAAATGGAACGGATATTCCCCTTGATCAGACGTTTTAACAGTTCAACTGCAACATTCTTGTGTTTGGATGCTTTGATCTGATCCAGAAACTCATCCGATAGGATCGATAGTTCCGGTTTTTTTATTCCCATCTCTGCCAGTACATCAACCACATCGTCGGATCCAAAGGATCGCGATATCAATTGATTGATCTCCGCATCAATATCGATCACCGGCTTATCTCCTTCTACTGGCTTTTCAAACTTAAGGACGCCCGCTCTGACCGTCTTGTAAAAACCGATCTCAACGTTATGTTTTTCCGCTTCAAAGGTTGTCGCACATAGGCCATAGGCTTTCGATAACTCGGATGTCACCTTCAAAAAACTGTCTTTTATTTCTTTAGGCAGCCCTAAAACAAAGTCAATGGTTTCCATAATGACTTTGAGTTTCTCTGAGTTTCTCCCCTTGAAGTAAAGTGCGTAGTCTTGTTTATGGAGCAACTCTCGTATGACATCCAGTTTTTCCAGCATGACTTGAACGGCCAACCCCGTATCGACACCGGTTTGTTCTCGATCTTGATCGGTGTAGACTTGAAGGGCTTCTTTTAACTTGGCAGCAATCCCGATATAATCAACAACAAGTCCACCTTGTTTTTCTTTGAAGACTCGGTTCACCCTCGCGATGGCCTGCATCAGATTATGCCCTTGCATCGGCTTATCCACATACATGGTGTGTAAGCTCGGGACATCGAACCCCGTCAACCACATGTCTCTGACAATCGCGATTTGAAGTTCATCGTTGTTATCTTTCATCCGCTTGGCCAGCATTTCTCTTTTTTGTTTATTTCCGACATGGACTTGCCACGACTCGGGATCCGATGATGCACCGGTCATGACGACTTTGATTTTCCCTTTCATGAGGTCATCCGAATGCCAGTCCGGTCTGAGTTTGACGATCTCATCATAGAGCTCAACGGCAATTCTTCTACTCATCGCGACGATCATCGCTTTACCGACATCCGTTTCCATCGATGCTTGCCGTTTTTCAAAGTGCTCGACGATGTCTTTTGCGATCGTTTCGATTCTTGACTTGGTGCCTACGATCGCTTCAAGTCTTGCCCATTTTCTTTTGATGATATCGGAAGTGGTCTGTTCCTGGGTTTCCGTAATGTCCTCGTAGTTCTCATCGATGACTTCTTTATCCAGGGTAAAATTCAATCTTGCGATCCTGCTTTCATAATAGACCTTGACCGTCGTTCGATCTTCTACAGCACGCGTCATATCATAGACATCGATGTAATCACCGAAGACTGCTCTCGTATTCTTGTCAGTAAGCTCGATGGGCGTACCGGTGAACCCGATGTAGGATGCGTTCGGCAAGCTATCTCTCATGTATTTGGCAAAGCCGTATTTCTCATAGGCTTCCGTTTTCGTTTTGACGATTTTAGAACTGAATCCATACTGACTTCGATGGGCTTCATCGGCTAGGACAATGACGTTTTTCCTTGTTGTAAGCGGACCCGTATCGTTGGATTCATCAGGTGAGAACTTATGAATGGTTGTAAAGATGATTCCCCCTGATGCTCTACCGTCGAGCAGTTCTCTAAGATGTGCTCTCGATTCCGCTTGTACGGGTATTGAACGTAGTAGGTCCTGAGACTTTGAGAAGGTCAGGTAGAGCTGTTCATCCAGATCGTTTCGATCCGTAATGACAACGATCGTTGGGTTCTGAAGTTCGTTCGACAGAACGAGCTTGCCGGCATAGAAAACCATCGATAATGATTTCCCGCTACCTTGCGTATGCCAGATGACCCCGATTCTTCTGTCCCCGGTATCCGAGGTCGCTTCAAGGGTTTTTTGGATGGCTGTATTGACTGCGTGATACTGGTGATATCCTGAAATGATCTTGTTATAGTCATGATCATTCTTTTGGAAGAGGATGAACTGTTTCAATATGTCCAGAAAGCGTGTTTTATCGAACATGCCTTTGATTAATGTCTCCAATTGAGGGAAATTCGTAGGAGCAATCACCTTACCATCGATCGTTCTCCAGGTGGTATACCGATCTTCCAACGAGGTAATGGTCCCGACCTTGGCATTGATCCCGTCACTGATGACATTGAAGGCATTATAGACAAAGAGTGACGAGATCGCGTTTTGATAGTTCTTGACTTGTCGATACGCGCTCTTTAGAGATACATTCTCGTTGGATGCTGTCTTGAGTTCAAAGACGACCAAAGGCATGCCGTTGACGAATACGACGATGTCCGGTCTTTTTTCTGTCTTGTTATCGACGACTGTAAACTGATTGACAGCAAGGAAATTATTGTTCGCTGGGTCGTCAAAATCGAATATTTTGAGTTGTGTATGTCTGAGTGCACCTGATTCATCGTGGTAGCTCACACTGACGCCATCGGTAATCATGAGGTGGAAGACGCGGTTGTTGTCAATGAGTGAAACCTGTTTAGGAATGATGATTTCACGGAACGCATCTTCAATGACGGATCTGCCTACGTTTGGATTCAATGATAAAAGAGCATCCATCAACCGCTCTTTCAGGATGACGTCTAAGTATGATTCTCTTTCTTTATAGGATCCTTCGACTAAATCCGGACCAAATGCGATCTCATAACCTAGTTCTTCGAGCCATTCTAGTGCTGATTGTTCGACTCCGGATTCGTTGAATACTTTGGAACTCATTCGATCACTCCCTGATTGGTACTTCGATTTCACCGTTCATGAGTTTGGGTAGTAGTTCATCTCTTAGATGTCTCAATAAGTGTATCTCGGCTCTATTTGAGATTACTGTATCAATTATAGGTCTTATTGTGTAGTCAAAGTTGATCATGGATTCATAGTTAATCGCGATCTTCATTTTTTTGA
>CAYTDH010000475.1:0-235 GCA_964436325.1 uncultured Tangfeifania sp. | reverse complement strand
TCGATTTCACCGTTCATGAGTTTGGGTAGTAGTTCGTCACGTATTTTAGACAGTTTTTCATTTTGAAACTGAGAATTTCTGATCTGATTAAAAATATCACTAGTCATACTGGAAAAAACGTCAATTGCTTTCTTGTTAGGTACTAGCAGTTTAATGTTTTTGATTGTTTTTGAATTAACTGCATTTGCTATGCTGGATGTATTACCTAAACTGTTATAATTAAAGTTTTTTAGTG
>CAYTDH010000474.1:0-3819 GCA_964436325.1 uncultured Tangfeifania sp. | reverse complement strand
GTAAAATTACCACCTGTGGGTGTAATCATGTGCTTCATAAAATGACCCGTTTCCAAAAAACCTTCTGTTTGGGCAAGTCCTCTGTCACTTCCCAAAGCCTTTTCAACAGCACTTAAAAACAGAACATTAAATGTAGTTCCATACCCCCAGTACCCATAGCCCTCGGGATAAACCCCATCGGGTCCGTAGGCCTCCATTGAAAGCGGGATGGTCTCAAAAGCCCGGTCAATTATATCTTCAGCCAGGTTAGGATAATCCTCCTGAATGGCCAACGCACCGTATACCATACCGGCATTGCATACCTGATTCCAGTTGTTTTCGCTGTTCAACCACCAGTGGCTCCCTTTCTTCGATTCTTCTATTCCTTTTATCCGGATCGCGGACCGTGCTTCGCTTCTCACCATTTCGGGAAGATCTTCAAAAAGCCAGTCATAGCCAATGGCAACAGCCATAGTCATTTCCGCCACATCGAGAAAATGGGAGGGATTCCAGTCTGAAAAACGCGAGACCGCCAGCATCTCCTCCCCTGCCCTGGTCAGGAATCGTTCATCCTCGGTCATCCGGTAAGCATAAGAAAGATAAAAGATTCTCCGGAGTGCTTCCCGGGAGGTCCCTAATAACCGGCGCCCCACCATTTTTCGTTCCAGCAAAGGCTTACCGAGAAATTCATTGCTCTTCTCGAGAATGGCAAAGTGCATTTTTTCCCAGGTAGCATCTGCATCAATGAGATCGCGGATTTGTGCTTCCTCCCCCTCTGTCAGCAAAATCCGGGGATGCCCGGCTTCTGAAAGGTCGGGAATATCCGGCCCCTCTTGTTTTTCACACCCCTGTGATAAAACAAATAAAATCAAAAAACGTATGGCAAATCCTGCTTTCATAAAAACTTTTCCAACATTTGGAAATGCTGAGAACCATCCGCATTCCCTGTTTTATTCCTCTTTAAAAATCTACCAATGTATCGTCACACTGCTCCCCGTATAATTTCCCCGGGGCAATTCAATGGTTAATTCACTTGCATTTTCGCTTTCATTCCAAAACGAATGGTAATTATCGCCGCTTTTTTCCATTTTTGCGGACACCCGGAGCGCCATTTCTCCCAGTTCGCGGTTGGGATCGGCAACCGAAACCTGAGCAATTTGGTCGCCTTCCATTTTTATCATGACGATACCTGGTGTTTTGCTTCCCAACTTCAGGTTCCCGGAAAGTTCAATCTCCCCTGCTTGATAAAAAACCGCCTGAACCATTTGGAGCCCCTGGTGTTTTACGGCCTGAACAGCAGGAGTATTGGAAATAATGGATACATTCTTCCGGGAAGCCCCTGATTCCAGGTTTTCTATTGAAGTAGCAGGAACGACAATGTATTCGTAGGATTCATCCGAGGGCCGTTGACCGTGGTTAACCCAAAGCTTGAAAACATCCAGTTTAACTTCCTCTTTGGGAGAGTCGGTTTGTTTGTTAATCCGCCACCAGGAACCGGTCGCCTCATCATTCATAAGATGAACATTTACCGGTTCCGGGAAGACATACCCTACTTTGTCCTGGTGCACCCAATCAACATTTTCCAGTTCTCTTTCTCCTTTTGGAAGAACGGACAGTTCATTGTTTGCCGAAACTGTCACCTCACTGCGCAGGTGGCACTGGTCGAGTGTGGTCACCACCGGAAACT
Organism: uncultured Tangfeifania sp.; assembly: GCA_964436325.1. Classification (GTDB taxonomy): domain Bacteria; phylum Bacteroidota; class Bacteroidia; order Bacteroidales; family Prolixibacteraceae; genus Tangfeifania. Next base: position 2,153 of record CAYTDH010000474.1, on the reverse strand, counting down.
CGCTGTTTTTACAAGAAATACCGGTTCCCAGGCAGACATATTCTTCATCGAAAAAGAACCAGGCTTTTCTTCCAATCAGCGGGTCATGGGGGCTCTTAAAGTCAAAAGCAGCAGCACCATAAAGGCCGTCGGTTACGGCTCCTGCAAAATCGGTTTCCCCCAGTTTTTGAATCTCCCTGGGTTCCGGCATTTGGTGTTTCTGCATTACGGTTGTTCCCGGAATCTTCTGGTAATCATAAACCGGCCAAATATCAAAATATTCATCACCGGTGATGGAGATGTGATTCACGCCGTCGCCCCGGTGGTGATTAAACAATCCCTCGCTGTTGTAGGGAACTTCCATATTGTGGTTTCGGGTGGAATATATCCTGACGGAAGTAAACCAGCCGGGACGCTGAAAGGAAAAATGTTCCGAGTGCCAGAAAAAAGTGGCATGAGAAGTTGTGGGCTTTATCCCTTTATCCCGGATATCAATAATTTCCTGAATTTCTTTTTGCCTGTAATTACTGGTCATCAGGAGCTTTTCAGGAGTTGTGGCGCCGTATGGCCGCAGTGTGCCTTTGCGGCTGATGCTTCGGTTTTTAGCCCCCGGATCGGGATATTTACCATACACTGCAGTTTTACAAATGCCATCGAGGTAATAGTCGATCAGTTGGGACATCTTCCCGTGAGAAAAGGCGTATTTTGTACCTGTTGTATAAACGGCCCATTCAACAAAAGCATTGGCATATCCCAGTCCGTAGGAAAGGGTATTATTCACCCCATCGGTGCGATGGTGGAAACTGTTGTCGTACTGAATTCCCCGGCCTCCGGCGGAACGGTTGGAGAAGCCGCCACGGACCAGCCGGTAATCGTAACCGTATTTCATGCCAATCCATTCCACATATTTTATTTCGCCCTCGATGACATCGACCACCTCTCCAAATTTTTCGTATTCCTCATTGAAGAGGAGGTTCTTGGCATGGATGGAAGCAATTTTAATCCGGTCGCCTCCGGGCCTGGCTCCCGGAGCATCGATGGTTGCCCGGCCAATAATGGGCTGAGCTTTTTCAACCAGGGCACCGGGTAACTCATCGCCTACCAGCAACATCAGGTTCACCATGTTGTTAGGCGTTCCAATCTGGTTGTGCCACCAGTTGTCGCAGATGTAATCCTTTTCCACCCAATGTTTTAAGGCAGATTCAATGGTCTTTATCACTTCTTCGCTTTGGTAGTATTCCGAAGATTTGGCCCGATATGCCCGGGACAGTTGAACCATGTTCCCATGGTGAATGCGGTGTTCAAAGCCTTCCCGGGAAACATCCTCATAATTGATTCCCGGCCAGGTTCCGTCTGGCTTTAAAGTTTCGATAAGCTCCCCGATTTCAGCATCATTGACCTCGGTTTGCAGAAGATTATCCAGCATCCGTTCACGAATCAGTTCGATATCTGCGGGAAGACATGTTCCGCTCCATGGTGCCATAAAGAACGTCAGCATGATTGCTATCTTTAAAAAATGTTTCATAGGTATTTTGTTTTTAGATTCCTGTAATCCCCGGAAACTCTTCCAGGAAGAGATTAGGTGAGATATTTTTTCGAATTCTTTCTTCACTCGTTTTTTCATTGCTCCCTTTAAGTTAAGTCTCCCTGTAATCCCCCAAAGGGAGATCGCTCTCCTGCAGAGAGGTGGGGAAATGGGTTTAATTGGATTGCTTTTTTTTGATTCTTTTGTCATACTGTTCTGCTTTTAAACAATTTTATTAAAGGCTAAAGCCTTTCCCCTCCCAGACCATTCTCTGATCACCGGGCTGAAGCCGCGGTGTAAAAGATCCCCTTTTCGATTGCCTTTATCCATTCCACTTGCCTGTTTGCATATCAATCCCTTTTTCTTTCGGGGCTTTGAAGCCGCGGTGTAAAAGATCTGCTAACGCTATTTCTATTTTCCTTTTCATTAATCTGCTTTCAAATCGCTTCTTTCTTACACCGGTGCTTTAGCCCGGTGAGGTGGAAGACCACTTTTTTATGAGCTTTAGCGTTTAAGCTCTTAACGGCTAAAGCCTTTTTCCCTCCCAGACTTTTCTCTGATCACCGGGCTGAAGCCACGGTGTAAAAAATTCCTTTTTCGATTGCCTTTATCCATTCCACTTGCCTGTTTGCATATCAATCCCTTTTTC